>JBOHYR010000104.1:0-19848 GCA_050737995.1 Rhodanobacteraceae bacterium | reverse complement strand
GATCAGGTGTCCAAGAACTCCGCCGACAGCGCGGAAGTGGCACAACGCTCGGTGCAGATCGCGTCCAATGGCGCGCAGATCGTGCGCCAGACGATCAGCGGCATGGATTCGATCCGCGAGCAGATCCAGGAGACGTCGAAACGCATCAAGCGCCTCGGCGAGTCTTCGCAGGAAATCGGCTCGATCGTGGAACTGATCAACGACATCGCCGAGCAGACCAACATTCTGGCGTTGAATGCCGCCATTCAGGCGGCCTCGGCGGGCGAGGCCGGTCGCGGTTTCGCGGTGGTCGCGGACGAGGTGCAGCGACTGGCCGAGCGCGCGACCGGCGCCACCAAGCGAATCGAAACGTTGGTGCAGACGATTCAGTCCGATACGGTCGAAGCGGTCAGCTCGATGGAACAGACGACCACGCAGGTGGTCAACGGTGCGCGCCTTGCCGAGGACGCCGGTACCGCGTTGGGCGAGATCGAACAAGTGTCGAACAACCTCGCCGGACTGATTCAGGGCATCTCCAGCGCGGCCAAGCAACAGTCGGCGGCGGCCACCAACATCAGTTCGACGATGAGTTCGATTCAGCAGATTACCGCGCAGACTTCGGTAGGCGCCAACCAGACCGCGGAGTCAATCGGCAACCTCGCGCAACTTGCACAGGAACTGCGTCGATCCGTGGCTGACTTCAAGCTGCCGGCGTAAGCGACAGGGCGGTGCCATGACTGCAGGCGATGACATGATGTCCACAGCGACCAGCGAGGCGGGAGTGGCTGCCGTGGCGCCCGAAGGCATGGCAGAGTGGGAGGCGGCCGGTGCTGAGCGGAAACCGACGATGCGACTCGAAGAACACATCGATTTTTCGACTCTTGGCTGGGTAAAGCCCCAGATCGATCAGCTCCTGTCGGAAGCCCGACAGGCACTGGAAACCCACGCCGAAGATCCCGACGACAGGGCCGCGATGCAGAGTTGCGTCGGACTCCTGCACCAGGTGCTTGGCACCCTGCGCATGGTCGAGTTGTACGGTGCTGCGGAGCTCGATCAGGAAATGGAACGCCTGGCCCAGGCGCTATTGGAGGGCCAGGTTGCCAATCGCGATGAGGCATTGGGGGCGCTGATGCGCGGGTTGGTGCAGTTGCCCGATTACCTCGACCTGATCGAGAGCGGTCACAAGGACATTCCGATCGTGCTGCTGCCGCTGCTCAACGAATTGCGCGACGCGCGCGGCGGAGAACCGGTCGACCCGAGGGTCCTGTTCCATCCCGAACTGGATCCGTCGCTGCCACCAGATGCTGCCGGTGCGCGTGCGACATTCCCGTTTGCCGATTTGCGCCAACGCACCACCCGGATCCGGGCGCGCTTTCAGACACAGCTGTTGGCATGGACCCAGGGCAAGCAACCGGATTTCGCCGCCATGCGTGATTGCATGGACGAATTGCGTGCGGTATGTCACGCCGAGGCCGCGCGCCGTCTGTGGTGGGTTGCCGGCGGCGTGCTGGAGGCCCTGCAGCAGGGTCGGCTCGACCATCACCTTGCAAGTCTCCGCCAGCAGTTCGGGCATCTCGACCGCACCATCCACCACATGCAGGATCAGGGCGAGGACGTTTGCGACGACGAGGACGCGCGCGAACTCACGCGCACCATGTTGTTCTCGATCGCGCATGCGACGCCCGGCCCCGGCCGCACCGAAGCCATCGCTCGATGCTTCGCGCTGGATCGCATGGTGCCGACCGCCGAGGAATTCGAGCACGCGCGCGCCGCAATGTCAGGACGCAATCGCGCGTTGCTGGACACGGTGGCCAAGGCGGTCCGTGAGGATCTGTTGCGCGTCAAGGAAGGCCTCGACATCTTTCTGCGCCGCGACGACCACAACCCGCAGCAACTCGCGCCACAGGTCGAGACGCTTCACCGGATCGGCGACACCTTGGGGATGCTGGGTCTCGAATCTCCGTCCAGATTGATCGACGATCAACGCAAGGTCATCGTCGAGATCATCGACGGCAAGCGCGAAGCCAAACCCGAGACGATTCTGGATGTGGCCAGCGCGTTGCTGTATGTCGATGCGTCGCTGGACGAGCATATCGAAAACCTGGGTACCACCAGCGAGTCGGGCGAGGCACTCCCGCCGAGCGAGGCGCGCAAGATCATGCGCGCTCTGATGCACGAGGCCGGTGACAATCTCGGCAAGGTCAAGGGCGCCATGACGGCGTTCATTGAATCGTCGTGGTCGCACGCACAGCTTGCCGATGCGCCGAAGTTGCTCGCCGAGGTCAGCGGCGCGTTGCGTATCCTCAATCTGGAAACGCCGGCGAAGCTGGTCGATGGCATCGATCGCTACATCGGCAATGAATTGATCGTCGATCGCAAGGTACCCACGGTCGATGAAATGGACACGCTGGCCGATGCCATGGCGAGCGTTGAGTATTACCTTGAAATTGGGCGCGATTCGAGCGCAAGCGATAGCCGTGTTCTGGAGGCGGCCCGCAATAGCCTCGAAAGGTTGCACTACTGGCCGGTGCCGGAGCGCCGTGCGTTGTCGTCCGCCCCCGACAGCGGCGGGTCTGCCGAGCCGGCATGGCCGGAAGAACGCGCAACCGCCATGCCTCCGGCAGATGTCTATTCGGAACCCCTGGGCAAGGGGGTGCCGACGGCAGTCGATATCCCGATCGTGCCAGCGTACGGCGGCGAAGCCGCACAGGCGCCAGGCGCTGCGGGCATGATGCCGGGTGTGGGCCCCGGGAAATGGATCGAGGTCGATGAGGAAGTGCTGGAACCGGTTGCCGGCAAAACCGAAGCCGTCGATACGGCTTTCCAGGAAGCCGCGGGGATCGACGAGGAAATCCGCGAGGTCTTCGTCGAGGAAGTCGGCGAGGAAATCGCCAACATCAACGTCAACCTACCGGCGTGGAAAACGAATCCGGACGACCTCGATACGCTCAAGAATGTCAGGCGCTCCTTCCATACGCTGAAAGGATCGGGTCGGCTGGTCGGCGCCACCGCGCTGGGCGAGTTCAGCTGGAAGATCGAGAACATGCTCAATCGCGTGCTCGATCACACCATCCTGCCCGACCCCGGCGTGCAGGAAGTGGTGGATGCCGCGGTTGCCGCATTGCCAAAATTGCACGCCGGGTTGCGCGGCGAAGCCGTCACGTTCGCACCGCCGCTCGATGCGATCGTGCAGACCGCCGACAAGTTGGCCGCAGGCGAGCCCGCGTGTATCGCCGATTCGTTGGGCGGTTACCACAAGGTCATGCGCAAGGTACAGCGCTGGGTCCCGCTTGCCGAATCCGAGGTCGCCGCCGAGTCGCCGCGGCCCGTCACGGCATCTGAACACATGATCACCTCGCCGGAATCGGGCTTGCCGGTGATGGACCCCATCCTGCTCGATGTATTGCGTACCGAAGTAGGGCAGCATCTGGACCACTTGCGCGGCTACCTCAAGCGCGACGCGAAATACGACGTCGTGGTGGACGACGAGCTGGTGCGTGCCGTACACACCCTGCACGGCGCGGTGGCGATGGTCGGTATCGAGTCGCTGGCTGGCATGTTGGGTCCGACGGAAGTCTGGATCCGCCGCGTGCGCAGCGCCGATGCGTCGCTCGACCGCGAGGGTTGCGATGCCTTGCGCGATGCGGTGGCCATGACCGAGCACGTCATGGCACAGTTCGAGGCGCCGGTAGCGGACGTGCCGGACACCACGGCGCTGACCGAACGCATGGAAGCCTTGCGCGATCGCTGGCCGGTGGCCACGCCATTGGGCGCGCCGCATGTGCAGGCAGCGCCGCACGCAGAATCGCAAGAGCCCGAAGCGCCGGAGGAAGAATGGCAGGAGGCCGGTGTGGCCGCCGTCGGGCTGGAGGCCGAGTCCACTCTGCCGACCGAAGACGACGAAGACGCACTCGCTGCGCGCGAAGAATCCGAACGGCTTGCTCAGGAAAAGGCCGAACAGGAACGTCTTGCCGCCGAGCAGGCCGAACAGGAGCGCCTCGCTGCAGAGAAGGCAGAAGAGGAGCGCCTTGCGGCGGAAAAGGCCGAGCAAGGGCGTTTGGATACGGAACAAGCGGAGCAGGAGCGTCTTGCCTCGGAGCAAGCCGAACAGGAACGTCTTGCCGCGCAGAAAGCAGAAGAGGAGCGCCTTGCGGCCGAAAAGGCCGAGCAGGAGCGCTTGGCTGCAGAACAAGCGGAGCAGGAGCGCCTTGCCTCGGAGCAAGCCGAACAGGAACGTCTTGCCGCGCAGAAAGCAGAAGAGGAGCGCCTTGCGGCCGAAAAGGTCGAGCAGGAGCGCTTGGCTGCAGAACAGGCGGAGCAGGAACGTCTTGCCGCAGAGAGTTCCGAACGGGAACGCCTCGCCGCCGAGCAAGTGGAACAGGAGCGCCTCGCTTTAGATAAAGCCGAAAAGGAACGGCTCGCTGCCGAACAAGCGGAACAGGAACGCCTGGTCGCGGAAAAGGCCGAGCGGGACCGTATTGCTGCCGAAAAGGCGGAACGGGCGCGCGTTGCCGTTGCCCGCGAGAAAGCCGCGCGGGAGATCGCCGCCTCTGCGTTGCCGCCGTTCCCGGAGGATCCACAGCCGGAAGGTGTACTCGATATTCCGGGTCTCGATCCGGAGCTCGTCGGCTTGTTCAGCGAAGAGGCGGTCGAGTTGCTCGATGGCAGTGACAGTCTGTTGGCTGGTTTGCGCAATGCCCCCGACGACGTGGAATGCGTGCGTGGCTTGCAACGCAATCTGCATACCCTGAAGGGTGGCGCGCGCGTAGTCGGCATCGGTGCGGTGGGCGATCTTTCGCACGCGATGGAAACGCTGCTCGAGAAATCCGGCGATCGCAAATCTGAACTGACGCCGATCGAAGTCGATTCGCTGGAGCGTGGTTTCGACCGCCTGCATGATCTGGTCGAACGTCTCGAACAGGGCCGTGCTCTGGTTGCTCCCGTCAACGCGATCGAACGCTTCAACGCCCTGGCCGAAGGACGGCCTGTGGACGGCAAGACCAAGGTTGCCAAGGTTTCCGCCGCTGCCACGCGCGCTGAACCGGCACCGCCGCCGCGCGAAGCCCCGCAGATGGTCGAGACGGAAGTGCAGACGCCGGCGGAGATGATCCGCGTCCGCTCCGACCTGCTCGATTCGCTGGTCAACGCGGCAGGCGAAGCTTCGATCTATCGCGCACGCATGGAACAGCAGGTCGGTAACTTCCGCTTCAACCTGGTCGAACTCGATCAAACCGTTGCGCGTCTGCGCGAACAATTGCGCAAACTCGAAATCGAAACCGAGACCCAGATCCTGTCGCGTTACCAGCGCGAGAACGAAGCAGGCGAAGGCGCAACCTTCGATCCGCTGGAACTGGACCGCTTCTCCAATCTGCAGCAGTACTCCCGTGCGCTGGCCGAGTCGGTCTCCGACCTTGCTTCGATCCAGGACATCCTGGACGACCAGACACGCCAGTCCGAAACCCTGTTGTTGCAACAGTCGCGCGTCAATTCCGACTTGCAGGACGGCTTGATGCGGACCCGCATGGTGCCGTTCGAATCGATGGTGCCGAACCTGCGGCGGACCCTGCGAGGAGCCGCCGACGAGCTTGGCAAGCGCGCGCAGTTGCGCGTCATGGGGGCGGAAGGCGAGATGGATCGCAACGTGCTCGAGCGCATGAAGGCGCCGTTCGAACATATGTTGCGCAATGCGTTGGCCCATGGCATCGAGGATCCTGCGCAGCGCGTCGCGATCGGCAAGCCGATGGAAGGTACGGTCACCATCCATGTAGGACGGCAGGGCACCGAAGTTCTGGTCAGGGTTTCCGACGATGGGGCGGGGTTCGACCGCGACGCCATTCGCGCCAAGGCCATCGAGCGCGGTTTGCTGAAGCCCGACGTGCCCGTCGCGGACAGCGAACTGTTCAACTTCGTGCTGCAGACCGGTTTTTCCACGGCCAGCGAAGTCAGCCAGCTCTCCGGCCGCGGCGTCGGCATGGATGTCGTTGCCAACCAGATCCGGCAACTCGGCGGTTCACTGTCGATCGAGTCCGAGCGCGGCAACGGAACCACCTTCAATATCCGCTTGCCTTTTACGCTGGCGGTAACACAAGCAATCACCGTGCGCGCGGCCGATACCGCATTTGCGATTCCGATGACCTCGGTGCAGGCGGTGTCGCGCATCCGCCGCGAGGAAATGGCCGAGCGCAAGGCGAGTGGAGACATGACCGTGAGTCATGTCGGCGAAACATATTTGCTGCACGATCTTTCGGAGTTGCTTGGATTTGGTGCTTCGCACGTTCCGGACGATGGGGGCGGTCAGTTGCCGCTGTTGATGGTGCGTGCGGGGGACCTGCGTGCGGCGATCCGAATCGACACAGTGATCGGCTCGCGCGAAATCGTGGTCAAGCCGGTCGCGCCCCAGATCAGTAATGTCCCGGGCATGTTCGGTGCCACCATCATGGGCGATGGTTCGGTTATGTTGATCCTCGACCTGGCCCCGCTGGTCCGTCACTTTGTTGCGAACCGTGGGGCTGCCGCAGCCGCGCTCGAAATCGGCGAAGCGGGGACCAATCCGCCCGAACTGGAGGCGCCGCCGCAGCCCGACAACGCGGGTCCGCGTCTGGTGATGGTGGTCGACGATTCGATCACCATGCGCAAGGTGACTACCCGCGTGCTCGAGCGTGAACAGATGGAAGTCGTGACCGCGAAGGATGGTGTGGACGCGCTCGAGAAACTGCAGGAGTGCATCCCCGACGTGATGCTGCTGGACATCGAAATGCCGCGCATGGATGGCTATGAACTGGCGACGCACATGAAGAACGATGCGCGTTTCCGCCACGTGCCCATCATCATGATCACGTCGCGTACCGGCGAGAAGCACCGCCAGCGCGCGTTCGAGATCGGCGTGGAGCGGTATCTGGGCAAGCCTTACAGCGAAGTCGACCTGCTTCGCCACGTCAACGAGATGCTGGAGGCGAGCCGTGCCTGATCAGGCTGCCCCGGAGGTACTGCGCATTGCGATGGTGTTCGGCGACGAGGCCGAGGCTGCGCACTTGCGCGAGGCGATGCACGGTCACGCCGACATTGTCTACGCGACATCCGCCGCGGACTTCGACGCGACACGGATGGCCGGCGCGAACGTGGCCGCGACCCTGGTGAACCTCGACAACGGCGATTGGCTGGACGCGATCGAGCCGAGCCTGGATGCGGCCGGCGTTGCGGTGGTTTACAACGACCCGGAAATTTCACTCGGGCTGGACGGGTGGGGGCGCGCTCGTTGGTTGCGGCACCTGCTGGCCAAGCTGAGTGGCAGCACCGACGTGGACCCGCCGCGCCCGGAAAGGACCGACCCGTCGGCAGGTGATGAATCTGCCGCCCTCAAGCCAGAGGCGGCAGCGCCGGCCGGAACCGAAAGCGCGGTGACCGAGCGACCGCTGTCGCCACAGGAGATCGAAACCATGACCGCCGACTTCACTGCCGAACGGAAAAGTATTTCAGCGCAGGTGATCCAGCCGGCGCCGCAGCCTGTCGTCGTCAGCGTTGACGAGCCGACCGCTGTCGACGCGCCCGCACATGATGTTGACATGGGTGGCGCCGATGGTCGGATGTCACCGGTCGCCGCGACAAACGAGACGCTCGAACCGGTTCAGGCCGCAGCCATTGCCGCCGATGCGCCTCCGGAAAGGGACATCGAACAACCGAAAGACGAAGTGAGCGAAGCCGGCGTGGACAGTGATGAAGATATGGACGTGGATACTGAGACACTGTCAGCCATGATCGATGCGCGACTCGCAGATCCGGAATCCAGGGCGCCATCGGATTCCTCGGAAGTGTGGCGGGTCGTCGATGGCGGGGCGGAGGCGCCCGTGCAACTCGGCACAGTCGCTGAAATCGATCCCACAGGGACGTCGACCGCAAGCGAACCGGCCAGACAGCCACATGTCGGGACGAGCGCCGGGGATGACACCGACATGCTGGCCAGTCTGCCGTCGCTGGACGAATGGCAACTGGTCGATCCGGAGGCGCATCCCGTACCTGCTGCGACCCCGGAAAGCAAGAATGCCACGCCGACCGTATCTGACGATGCCGCCGGGCTGGAACTGGTACCGATAGAGACGGTTTCCTTGCTCGATCTTCATTCAGATCCGATCGAGCGGTGGCTGGACGACGACGAGTCCCGAAGGCGCAAGGTCGTGACGGAAAGTGCCGCCGAAACCGGGTCGGATGGAGGCAAGGCGTGAGTCCGCGCGATCCCATGCCGCACGAGATTCGCGGCGTCATGCTGCCGGTGACGGGTGGACGCGTGCTCGTTCCCAACACCACGATGGCCGAGGTCATCACGTACGCCCATCCGACCTTGGTCGCGGATGCGCCGCCTTGGTTGCTCGGACGCCTCGCATGGCGCGGCTGGGGACTGCCGGTGCTGGCGTTTTCCGCGTTGGCTGGCGTCTCAGGGGAAGAGTCCACCGAGAATGCGCGGGTCGCGATCCTGAAAGCGCTGAACGGGCACGCGCGGTTACCTTACTTCGGCGTGCTCACCCAGGGTTTCCCGCGCCTTACCCTGATCTCCGCGGACATGCTGGTCCGCGACGGGAATACCGCGGAACTGCCCATGGGCGTGCGCGAGCAGGTTCTGGTTCACGATGAATCCGCCTGGATCCCGGACCTCGCTACTATCGAGAATCTGGTCGTCGAGGCATTGAACGTAGCGGCCTGAGCGCGTCGCGACGTAGGGTTTATCCACCTTCCCTCACACTTACCCGTCGCCGTAAAGCGCTTGCAGTGCCGCCAGCGCCGCGATGCCGGCTGTTTCGGTGCGCAGGATGCGCGGGCCGAGCGCCAGCTCGCGAAAGCCTTGTCCGCGCAAGACGGCCAGATCGCCTTCGCCGAAACCTCCCTCGGGTCCGACTGCAAGGGTTAGCGCCCCCGGTTCAAGCTTCAGGTCGCGCAGACGCGCACCACCGCCCGGACAGAGCATCCAGCATACGGCGGGGTCCGGCGCGGCATTGTCGCCGATCCATGCCCCAATTTCCGCGGGCGCGTCGATATGGGGCAGGACGTTGCGGCCGCACTGCTCACAGGCCGCGATGGCCACGGCCCGCCAATGTTCGAGGCGCCTGTTTCCGCGCGCCGGGTCGAGCCTTACTTCGCTGCGTTCGGTCGAGACGGGCGTGATACGCGAGGCGCCGAGTTCGGTGGCTTTCTGAATGATCCAGTCCATTTTTTCGCCGCGCGCGATCGCTTGAACCAGCGTGATTCGCAAAGGTGATTCCCGTGCGGGCGCCGCGAACGATTCGATCGCGATGCGCACCTCGCGCGTTGCGGACGTGATGAGGCGCGCCGGATACTCGTTCCCGTCGCCGTTGAACAAGGTCACCGCGTCGCCCGGTTTCAGGCGCAACACCCGTACGGCATGCGCCGCGGCGGCGGCGGGCAGTGCCACCTCACAAGCCGGGCGCAGCGTGATTTCGACGAACAGGCGGGTCATGCGCATGGAGGGACTTCCACGGGGGCGCTTGCGGTCCAAAAGTATGAATGAACCCTGTCGTGTCTGTCTGGCCGATTCGCCAAACCGCGGCGGTAGGCGCACAATGGACATGAAATGTCATGGCGGAGGCCTGAACATGAACAAGATACTTCTCGGAACCACCCTTGCCGCGCTGTGCGGCGCCGCAACTTTTGCATTGCCGGTGTTGGCGCAGCAGACCACCACCAGCAACACTCAGGCAAGCACCCAGACCACGGGTTCCAGCCAGGCGAAGGCCAAGACCAATGCGCAGCGTGCGGTGCCACCGCTCGACTCGCGCCAATGCATCCGTGACACCGGCAGCCTGATCCCGCCACCCAAGGGGCAATGCCTGCCGGTCGCGGGTAACAGCTACAGCCAGCAGGACATCGAGGGCACCGGCGCGACCAATATCGGGCAGGCGCTGCAGATGCTGGATCCGTCGGTGACCAGCGGCGGGCATTGATTGTGCGATCGTCCTTGGTCGCCGCTTCGTTTCGAATCCGAGGCGGCCTCCAGAGCCATGGTCAACGGCATCAAAAACGGCGATCCTTGGCCTGACTTTTCACAACAGCCGCTTCGCACCGAGCTTCAGCGCGTAGCTTCCTTGATAGCACCAACAGCGACATCGATCATCTGGTCGATGTCGCTTTTTTCGATGCAATAAGGTGGCAGGAAGTACACCGTGTCGCCCAGCGGGCGCAGCAGGAGACCGTGGGCGAGCGCGTGACGGTAGAAGCGAAGACCGCGCCGTTCTGCGCCGGGGTGGGAGGTGCGCGAAGGCTTGTCGGCGACCAGATCGAACGCCGCGATCCAGCCGGTCTGGCGCAGCCCCGCGACGTGCGGGTGTTCGCGCAGGGGCTCGAGACGTTCGGCCAGATGCGCCGCCAGCTCATGGTTGCGCTCCAGTACCGGCTCGTCGCGAAAGATTTTAAGCGAGGCCAGCGCCGCCGCGCAGGCGATCGGATTGCCGCTGAACGTATGCGAGTGCAGGAAGGCATTGTTGGCGTCGTAATCGCCGAGGAATGCCTGGTACACGTTGTCGGTCGTCAGTACCGCGGACAGCGGAAGCGCGCCGCCCGTGAGGCCCTTCGACAGGCAAAGGAAGTCGGGGGATATCGCGGCCTGCTCGCAGGCGAACAGAGTGCCGGTGCGGCCGAAACCCACTGCGATCTCGTCGGCGATCAGGTGCACGCCGAATTCGTCGCACAGCTTGCGCAGGCCAGCGAGGTACGAGGGCGCGTGCATGCGCATGCCGCCGGAGCATTGCACCAGCGGTTCGACGATGATCGCACATGTCTCGTGCCCGTGGCGCTCAAGGATCGCGCGCATGTCGTCGAGACGCCGTCGCGCAACGTCATCCGCACTTTCGCCGGGTTCTGAGTCCAGCCAGTCGGGCGATGGCGCCACGATCGGGTCGAAAAGCAGCGGCCCGTACACTGCGCGATACAAGGGCAGGTCGCTGACGCTGAGTGCGCCGAGGGTTTCGCCGTGGTAAGCGTTGGCGAGCGCGATGAAGCGTGTCCGCTGTGGTCTTCCGGTGTTTCGCCAATAATGAAAGCTCATCTTCAGTGCGATTTCCACTGCGCTGGCGCCATCGCTCGCGTAGGACACCCGCGTCAGTCCCTCGGGTGCAACGTGCGCCAGCTCCTCGGCGAGTTGCAATGCAGGTTCGTGGGTGAACCCAGCCAGCATCACGTGGTTGAGCGTTTCCGCCTGGGCCGCGATAGCGGTGGCGATGCGTGGGTCGGCGTGTCCGAACAGGTTGCTCCACCACGAGCTGATGCCGTCGAGATAGCGTTTGCCATCCGCATCGATCAGCCAAGCGCCTTCGCCGCGCACGATCGGGACAAGCGGCAATTGCGCGTCGTGTTCGCGCATCTGGGTGCACGGGTGCCATACGTGCGCGAGGTCGCGGGTCACGAGCTCACGGTTTCGGGATGCTGTGGCGGTCATCCGATCATGATCGCTGTTGTGACACATTGGCTCAAGCGCGGCTAAGCTGGACCACATGACCGATACGCCGGATGCTGCCTTTCTCGACCACGCGCTTGGCGTCGCGCTTAAGGCCGCGCGTGCCGCCGGCCAGCGGATCGCAGAACATTTTGCGCAGGGCGTGGCAGTGGAGATCAAGCCCGACGCAACGCCAGTCACGATCGCCGACCGCGAGGCCGAGGACATCATCCGTTCCACCTTGCGGCGTGCCTTCCCGGACCACGCGATCCTGGGTGAGGAGCGCGGCCGCGACGGGACGGGCGATTTCCTGTGGTTGGTCGATCCATTGGATGGTACCAAGAGCTTCGTGCGCGGTACGCCATTCTTTTCGACCCAGATCGCCCTGATGCACGAGGGCGAGCTGGTGGTGGGCGTCTCGCACGCGCCGGTGTATGGCGAGACCATGTGGGCGCGTCGAGGGGGCGGTGCGTTCCTCGGTAGCGGGCAAGTGCAAGTTGCCGATATCCGCGCGATCCGCGACGCGGCGCTGTCGATTGGCAACATCAAATCGCTGACACGGGACGCGTATCGTTGGGACACGCTGGGCGCCCTGATCCGCGACGTCAACCGGGTTCGCGGCTACGGCGATTTCTGCCATTACCACCTGCTGGCGCGCGGCGCACTCGACATCGTGATCGAATCCGACGTCAACATCCTCGATATCGCCGCCTTGGCCGTGGTCGTGCGCGAGGCTGGCGGGGTGTTCACCGATCTCGACGGCGCCGGACTGTCGCTCGACACGCGCAGCGTACTTGCGGCAGGGCCAGCATTGCACGGCGCCCTGCGCCAGCGCCTCGCGGCATTTGCACGCCCTGACCGAACGCACGGCGCCCCCGCGTTGAATCGTACAGGTTGACCGGATCTTGACAAAAGCGTGAAATGTGTCACGGTTGATCCGATGAATTCAGGGAATTGCCTGATTTTCACAGTGAACAAGGAGAGCCGGCATGTCCGTCACCAAAATCATCGAACTGAGTGCTTCGTCATCGAAAGGTATCGAAGACGCGGTGCGTCAGGGCTTGGAGAGGGCCGCGAAAACCGTCAAGAATGTAAAGGGTGCCTGGATCAACGACATCAAGGTCGCTACTGACGGGGACGGTGCCGTGAAAGAATGGCGCGTCAACATGCGGATCAATTTCGAGGTTGATTGACGCAAGCGCGCTGGCGGTCCGATGGATGGACAATGATCGCGAGGGGTCGCGCTTGATTGGAACAAGGGAACGACGATGAGTGCCGTGACGTGGACGGTCGGTTGTGTGGAGGACGACCCCGACCAGGTCGCATTGCTGCGCCTGTGGCTGGAACACGCAGGGTATCGCTGCGCGGTGTTCCGGAACGCCTACGAGTTTCGTCGCCGCCTCGGTAACGAGGCGGTGGACTTGGTGTTGCTCGATCGCAGCCTGCCCGACGCCACCGGGCTCGAAGTCCTGTCATGGATACGGCACTCGCCCAATGCAGGACTGCCAGTTATTTTCCTGACCGCGAGCGGCGAGGAGTCCGACATCGTCGAGGGTCTTGAGGCCGGTGCCGACGATTATGTCGTCAAGCCACCCAAGCAGGGTGAATTGCTGGCGCGCGTCGCCGCGGTGCTGCGACGTCGCGGCGGTGATACGGATGGCACCGAGACGCTGGAACTGCCGCCGTACCAGATTGATCCGCAACACAGGCAGGTTAACCTCAATGGCGAGCCGGTGGAACTGACGCAGCGCGAGTACGAACTGGCCTGTTACCTGTTTCGTCGTCAGGGCCGTATCGTCAGCCGGGATGCCTTGCTCGAGAACGTCTGGAATCTCGCCGGCGACGTGAATACCCGTACCGTCGACACGCACATCAGCCGTTTGCGCAAGAAACTCGGCTTGTCGGGCGAAAACGGTTGGCGGCTGACCGCGGTTTATCAGCACGGGTATCGCATCGAGCAAACTTGATGCGCGTCTGTGCGGTCATCCCTGACCGCCGTCTCGTTCGATTTCAATGCAACTTGAGCGATCCTGAGTCAAGGAGCGCCAGAACGACCAAAACCGCCAGAACTGCCAGAGCTGCCATCCATGGCTGAGAGCTCCGTGGCCGAGAGCTCCATGGCCCGACTTTTCGCAACAGCCGCTTCGAGTCGGACACTGGACGTGTAGACTTTGCTGTTTGCGTCGACTCGGTGAACGGACTTGTCACTCAACCCAGCCATTCTCGCAACCTTGCAGCGCCTGCGTGAAGCAGCGCGCGCCAGCGGCGACTCCGAACCGGATGCAATGACCGTGGCGACCACGGATGCCGAAAGTGGCGTCCATGCGCGCATCGTGTTGCTGAAAACCTTCGATGAGCGCGGGTTGACTTTTTTCACGCATTATCAGAGCGACAAGGGCGCGCAGCTCGATGCCAACCCCCGCATCGCGCTGTGCCTGCACTGGAAACAACTCGACCCCCCAACCCAGGTCCGCATCGAGGGGCACGCGGGAAAACTGTCCACAGCCGAATCGGACGCCTACTTCGCGACCCGCGAACGCATGAGCCAGCTCGGCGCCTGGGCTTCGTTGCAATCGCGCACCTTGCCGGATCGTGCCGCACTCGAACATCGGATAGCCGAATTCGAACGCAAATTCGCGGGACGCGACGTTCCGCGGCCCGCCGAATGGGGCGGTTATCTGGTGGCGCCGGATATGGTCGAATTCTGGTATGCGGGCGAACACCGCTGGAACGAGCGTGAGCGCTGGGAGCTGCGCGACAGCGAGTGGCGGAAACGGCTGCTGTACCCGTGAGGGTGGTATGGACTTCGAAGTGACGACCGCGCCCTCGAGCGTTGACCTGGAATTCATCAGTCAGGGAATCCAGGAGATTAACCGTCGTGCCGTACCGGGCATTCCCGAAGTTGCCGACGATCGCAAATTCGCGCTGTTCGCGAGAGACAGCGGTGGCAAAGTCGTCGGCGGAATTCGCGCGAGGGCATTCTGGGGCTACCTCTGCATCGAGCTTCTCTGGCTCGACGAGACGGCAAGGGGTCACGGCGTCGGCACCAGGCTGGTACTGGACGCAGAAGCATTCGCCCTGCAACACGGTTTTTCGCGTTCGCGGGTAGAAACCACGAGTTTTCAGGCGAAGCCATTCCATGAAAAGCTTGGTTATGAGATTTACGGGGTACTCGAAGATTGTCCCGAATGGCACACCTCTTGCTACCTGAAAAAAAAGCAATTACGGAGTTGATCGTACCGCCGTGTCCGGACCCCGCCGCATCGTTTGCCTGACCGAGGAACCCACGGAGGTACTGTACGCCCTGGGCGAACAAGATCGCATCGTCGGCATCAGCGGTTTCACCGTACGCCCGCCTCGCGCGCGCAAGGAAAAGCCCAAGGTCTCGGCGTTTACCAGCGCGAAGATCGACCGGATACTTGCGCTCGAGCCCGACATGGCAATCGGGTTTTCCGATATCCAGGCCGACATTGCGCGTGAGTTGATCAAGGCCGGGATCGAGGTCTGGATCAGCAACCATCGCAGCGTCGAGGGCATCCTCGCCTACGTCCGTCGGCTCGGTGCGCTGGTTGGTGCGACGGACAAAGCCGGTGCGTATGCCGGCAAGTTGGAAGCGCACCTCGATGCAGTGCGTACGCGGGGAAAGGCATTGCCGCGTCACCCGCGCGTGTATTTCGAGGAGTGGGACGAACCCCAGATCAGCGGTATCCGCTGGGTGGCGGAATTGATCCGCATCGCGGGTGGCGAGGACGTGTTTCCGGATCTGGCTGCGCAGCCGCTTGCGAAGGACCGCATCCTCGCCGATCCGGCGGAAGTGATTCCGCTTCGCCCCGACCTTATCCTCGCGTCGTGGTGTGGCAAGAAATTCCAACCCGACAGGGTCTCCGCGCGCCCCGGCTGGGCCGCGATTCCGGCGGTGCGCGATGGCGAGCTGCACGAAATCAAGTCGCCGATCATCCTGCAGCCTGGCCCGGCGGCGCTTACCGACGGTCTCGACGCACTGCATGCCGTGATCAGGCGCTGGACGTTGCGTAAACAAACCGGCGACACAGAGTGTGATCCTCCCCTTCGCCAGCGAAGGGGAAATGAGGGGGATGGCTCTTCGGAAAGATGACCACATCCTCCCACCGCTGTCGCGTTGACCCCCTTCCCTTGGAAGGGGGTGAAACCTGTCCTAGATGCTGTGCCCCACATTCATCAGCCACGCCACGATCAGCGTCTGGAACAACAGGATCGCCAGAATCGCGAGCACAGGCGACAGGTCGAAACCACCGATCAACGGAAGCAGCTTGCGGAAGGGTTTCAGCAGCGGTTCGACGATCTTGCCCAGCAACGGCACCAGCGGGTTGCGCGCATCGACGTTGACGTAACTCAGCAACGCCCACACGAATACCATGATCAGGTACGCGATCGCGAAGAAATCGAGGAGGTCGGCGAGGCCCAGCAACAGCGTACCCGCATTTGACGCCCAGAGCTCCGGCACCGTGTAACGCAACAGGAAATTCTTGACGACCTCGAGAATCCAGGCGATCAGCAATGCCGCGAGGTTGATACGCCGCCAGGTGGGGATCACGCGCCGGATCGGCGTCAGGATCGGGTTGGTGGTGCGGTACAGGAACTGGCAGATGGGGTTGTAGAAATCCGCGCGCGCGGATTCGGCCAGCACGCGAAACACGAACAGCGCAACGGCGCAGCCGAAGGCGAACTGGATCAGCAGCGCCAGCGCATTGGCGAGATAGGTCATTCGCCGGCATCCAATTCGGAGGACATCTCGGCGCCGCGCTGTTGCGCCGCGGCCAGCGCGCGCTCGACAAGGTCGCGGAAAGCACCCTTTTCGAACGTTTCGAGCGCGGCTGCGGTGGTGCCGTGTGGTGATGTGACGCGTTCGCGCAGGATCGCCGCCGTTTCGTCGCCGTTGGCGAGCATGTGCCCGGCACCGAGGCAGGTCTGCGCGGCGAGCGCGCGCGCGATGTCGCGGGGCAGCCCGAGTTCGACGGCGGCGTCCTCCATTGCCTCGACCAACAGGAAGAAGTAGGCGGGGCCGGAGCCGGACAGCGCGGTCACTGCATCCATCTGCGCCTCGTCGTCGACCCAACGTACGATCCCCGCGGCATCGAGGATCTGTTCGGCCAACGCGTGCTGACCCGCATCGACGTTGCGGTTGGCAAACATGCCAGCGGCGCCCGCCCCAATCAATGCCGGAGTATTGGGCATGCAGCGCACGATCGGCAGATGCGCGCCGAGCAGTCGCTCCAGTTGCGCGACGCGAATGCCAGCCGCGATCGAGATCACCAGTGGGGGGGCGACCGCAAGCGGCTTGGCGAGTCCTTCGCAAACCCTCCGCATCACTTGCGGTTTGACGGCCAGCACGATGCAGTCCGCACCATCAACGGCATCGGCATTTTCTGAAAATGTGGTCACTCCGAATTCGTTGGCCAGTGCGTCGCGCGCTTCCGCGCGAGGCTCGGCTACCCGGATCGACTCGGGGGCGACGCCACGCGCGAGTTGCGCGCCGATGAGGCTGCGCGCCATGTTGCCGCCACCGATGAAGGCTATCGTGTGGCGTTCGAAATTCGAGGATCGTGACTCGGGGCTGGAGGCCATCGCGTGTTGGGTATTTGGGGGACCGCGCAAGCATAGCAATGCCCCGGCGGCCCGCGCGAACTGCCATCCGCGTCAGGGTTGTTCTGCCGCAAGCCTGCGCCGGAGCCTGCGCTGCGCCTTGCGTTCGCGGCGCCGGCGGGCCCAGGTGCCGAACACCAGGTAGATCGCCGGAGTCGAGAGCAGGGTCAGGCTTTGCGAGAAGATCAGACCGCCGAGCATCGCGATGCCGAGCGGGCGGCGAAGTTCGGCGCCAGTGCCGATACCGATCACGATCGGCACGGATGCGAGTATCGCGACCATCGTGGTCATCATGATTGGGCGAAAGCGCACCAGGCACGCCTCGCGCACCGCGTCCAGCGGTGTCTTGCCTTCGCGCTCGGCGACCAGTGCGAAGTCAATCATCATGATCGCGTTTTTCTTGACGAGTCCAATCAGCAGGATCAGTGCCATCATCGCGATCACGGAGAGTGGCGTGTCGGTGACCAGAAGCGCCAGCAGCGCGCCCACGCCCGCGGCCGGCAGGGTGGAAAGAATCGTGATCGGGTGGACCAGGTTCTCGTACAACATCCCCAGTACCAGGTACACCGCGACGATCGCGCCGAGCAGCAGCAACGGCATCATCGCAGCCTGCTGCTGGAAGCGCCGGAAGAAGTCGCCGAAGCCGAGCTTGATGTCGCCCGGCATCCGCATGTCGGTGATGGTTTTCTGGATCTGCTTGGTGGCCTCGCCAAGGCTGATGCCGGGCGCGAGGTTGAAGCTCAGCGACATGCTGGTCATCTGGTTGATGTGCTCGATCTGGCTCGGTGCCACCGTCGATTCCTGATGTGCGATCGCGCTGATCGGAACCATCTGGCCATTCGAGGAAAGCACGTGGATGGTATTGAGCGCCGCCGGTGAAGCGGTTTGCGAAGGCAGCGCGGTCAACACGACCTCGTACTGGTTGTTCTCCGAATAGATCGTCGAGATCTGGCGCTGACCGAACGCGTTGTAGAGCGCGTCGTCCACCGCGGCCATCGACACCCCGAGACGCGCGGCCTTGGTGCGATCGACCACCATGTTCTGCATCAGCGAGCCTTCGTCGAGGTCGCTGCCGACTTCGCGGAACATCGGATTCTTCTGTAGTTGCGCTTGCAGTTTTGGCAACCATTCCTCCAGTTCGGTGGCGCTGTTGCTCTGCAGGTTCACGCTGTACTGGCCGCCCTGGCTGGTGCCTCCGCCGCCGCCAAGGTCCTGCAAGGCGCGGAAGCGCACGTTGAGATCGGGATATTTCGCGACCTTGGCCGACAGGCGTGCGACAACTTGCTGGGTGGAGTCCCGGCGACCGTGCCCCAGCGGGTTCAGCTGGACGCTGAACCAGCCGCTGGCGCCGCGCCGGCTGGTGCCGATCGAGGCGCCGACGTATTGCACCGCCGGATCGGCGCGCAGCATCGTCACGAGGTTGCTGGTGCGCGCTTCGAGGTCGGAGAAGGACATCGTCACGCCGCCATTGGCGCGACCCCAGATCAGGCCGGTGTCCTGTGGCGGAAAGCTGGTGCCGGGGATCACGTGGAACAGATAAATGGTGAGCGCGAGCAGCAGCAGCGGCGACCACGCCATCAGTTTCGGATGCTTGTGCAGTGTCCAGTCGAGCGTGCGGGTGTACACGAACAACATGCCGGCGTGGAAGCGGTCGAGCGAGCGCGCGACCAGTGACGGCCCCGCCTCCGCGTCCGGGTGGTGGCGCAGGAATCGTCCGCACAGTGCGGGGGTCAAAGTCAGCGACACCAGCATCGATACGAAGATCGCGGCGATGACCGTTACTGTGAATTCGCGGAACCACATGCCGATGAACGAAGGCGCGAACAGGATCGGCGAGAACACCGCGATGAGGGACGCGGTGATCGCGACGATGGTGAAGCCGATTTCCCTCGCCCCTTCGAATGCGGCTTGCAGGCGGCTTTTGCCCTCGTCGAGGTGGCGGATGATGTTCTCGATCACCACGATCGCGTCGTCCACGACGAACGTGAGGGCGATCAGCAGCGCCAGCAGAGACAGATTGTCGAGCGTGTAGCCCAGCGCGTACATCACCACGATCGTGCCGCACAGCGACAACGGCACCGCGGCCGTTGCGATCAAGGTCGGCGCCAACCGCCGCAGGAATACCGCCATGGTCAGCACCACCAGGCAGAGGCTGATCAACAGCGTGATCTGCACGTCGTTGACCGAATTGCGGATGGTCGATGTCTCATCGAAATACGGGGTCAGTTGCGTACCGGGTGGCAGCAGGTTGCGCAAGCCGGGCAGTTCGTCCTTGACGCCATCGACGGTCTTGATCACGTTGGCATCAGCGCGTTTGTACACCTGCAACTGGATCGAGCGTTTGCCATTGAAGTACGCCGCCTGGAACTGGTCCTGCGCACCCTGATAGACGTGGGCGACATCGCGAAGATAGACCGGCGTGCCGTTATGGGTGGCCACCACAAGGTTGGCGAAATCCTGGGCCGTGTGCAGTTGGTCCGTGGCAACGATTGCAGTCTCGATCTTGCCGTTGCTCAGGAATCCTTGCGGCGAAGTGACATTGGCGGCCGTAATGGCGTTGCGTATCTGATTGCTGGAGAGTCCCAGTGCTTCCAGTTTGTGCAGGTCCACATCCACCCTTACCGCGGGTTGCGCGCTGCCCGACACATCCACGGACGCCACGCCCGACAATTGGCTGAGACGTGGTTGCAACAGCGTGTTGGCCGCGTTGAACAACTCCGACATCGGCTGGGTATTGGAGGTGAGCGCCAACTCGATCACCGGATCGTCGTTGGGATTGGCCTTGTGCCACTGCGGCATCTGCAGCCCGG
>JBOHYR010000103.1:0-46094 GCA_050737995.1 Rhodanobacteraceae bacterium | reverse complement strand
GCTCTACCAACTGAGCTATTCCCGCGCGAACCGGCAATGATACGGGCGGCTGCAGTCCGGTTCAAGCCTGAGGGGGGCTCGTGTCACCCGGCATCCGGTTGCTCTTGAGCACCGGCCAGGCGGCCTTCATGTAGGCCAGCCCCGACCAGATCGTCAGCAGCGCTGCGATCACCAGCAGCACCTCGCCCGCGTACCAGACGCGCAGGAAGATCGCGTCCTTGTTGCGCTCCCACAACAGGATCAGGATCGCGACGATCTGCATCACCGTCTTGAACTTGCCGATCCACTGCACCTTGACTTTTCCGCGTTCACCGACGAAGGCCATCCATTCGCGCAACGCCGACACCGTGATCTCCCGACCCACGATCACTGCGCTGGTGACGGCCAGCAGCGCGGTCGGATGGCTTTGCACCAGCACGAACAAGGTCACCGCGATCATCAGCTTGTCGGCCACGGGATCGAGGAACGCACCGAACGCGGACTCCATGTGCCAGCGCCGTGCGATCCAGCCGTCCAGCCAGTCGGTGACCGCGGCCAGGGCGAACACCACCACAGCCGCGATGTTGGCGGAACGCAACGGGATCGAAGGGATGGCATCGTGTGCGTAGAACGCCACCACCATTACCGGCAGCAGCAATACGCGGAACAGGGTCATCCAGGTCGGCAGATTGATGCGCACGCGATTCACTCCGACAGAACGCTGCAAGTGTGGCATACACACGCCAGGAGCGTCATCGACCGCCTGAACACCGCGCCAGGGAGCCCTGGCGACGGACGGCGGCTGCATGGCCGTTCCGGACTTCACGGCCCGGATGGCTGGTGCCTGCAGCGGCTTTCCGCGGTGCAGCGGTCGGGGATGATCGAACCAATATTTCCGTCACCCATGCAGAAACCCGTGGATGCGTTCGGCCAATTCCCGGTTGATGCCGCGCACCCGGCAAAGCTCCTCGACACCTGCAGCCAGGATGCCGCCGTGCCCGCCAAATGCCTTCAGCAACGCGGCGCGCCGGGCCGCGCCGATGCCGGGAACGTCTTCCAGCACCCCGTGTTCGCGCGCCTTCTCGCGGCGCTTGCGGTGGCCGGTGATCGCGAAGCGGTGGGCTTCGTCGCGCACTGCGTCGATCAGATGCAGCGCCGCGGAATCCGGGCCGGGTTCAAGCACTGCTCCGCTGTCGCCCAGCACCAGCCTTTCCTCGCCCTCGCGCCGCGACGGACCCTTGGCCACGCCGACCACCTCGATGCCCTGCAGGCCCAGTTCGCGCAACACGGAAAGTGCCTGCGCAACCTGACCCTTGCCGCCGTCGATCAGCAACACGTCGGGGCTTTCCCCTTCGCCATGCGCCAGCGGCCTGAAGCGGCGTTCCAGTGCCTGGCGCATCGCCGCATAGTCATCGCCACCGGCAACGCCGCGGATGTTGAAACGCCGATAGTGGTTCTTCTGCGGACCTTCCGGTCCGAACACCACGCACGATGCGACCGTTTCCTCGCCCATGGTGTGGCTGATGTCGAAGCATTCGAGACGAGTCGGCGTTGCATCCAGATGCAACAGCGTCCGCAATGCTTCGAAGCGCGTGTGCAGGGTCTGGCGGCTGGCCAGGCGCGCAATCAGCGCGGCTTCGGCATTGCGCGCAGCCAACTCGACGAAGCGCGCGCGCTCGCCGCGCACCCGCCACTTAACTGCGACTTCGCGCTCGCGCCGTGCGCCCAGCATTTCGGCCAGCGCCTGCGCATCGGCGGGCTCGCGATCGCACACCACCTCCGAGGGCGGCGGTTGGTCAAGATAATACTGGGCCAGGAACTGGCCCAGCACGTATTCGGGCGCGGCATCCAAGGCAAGCTTGGGAAAATGATTGCGCGAACCGAGGCTGATGCCGTTGCGGAAGAACAGTACCGATACGCAGGCAATGCCCGCCTCCACCCGGCACGCGAACACATCCATGTCGATGCTGGCGCCACGCACGTAATGGTGCGCTTGCAGGCTGCGCAGCATCCCGATCTGGTCGCGCAAACGCGCGGCGCGCTCGTAATCGTGCTGCGCACTGGCGTCGTCCATCCGCGCCGCCAGGTCGTCCAGCACCGCGTCGCTGCGGCCGTCCAGGAACATCACCGCGTGGCGCACATCCTCGGCATATTCGACGGGATCGATCAGATCGACACAAGGCGCGCTGCAACGCCCGATCTGGTACAGCAGGCACGGCCGCGAACGGTTGCGGAAGTAGCTGTTCGAGCACTGCCGCACCTTGAACAACTTCTGCATCAGCGCGAGGCTTTCGCGCACCGCATGGGCGCTCGGGTAAGGCCCGAAGTAGCGACCTTTCTCGCGCTTGGCGCCGCGGTGGAAAACGATGCGCGGCAGCGGATCCTCTGACACGAAGATGTATGGGTAGCTCTTGTCGTCGCGCAACATGATGTTGTAGCGCGGCTTCAGCGACTTGATGAGCTGTGCTTCCAGCAACAGCGCTTCGCCCTCGGTGCGCGTCAGCGTCACCTCGATGCGCGCGATCTGCGCCACCATCGATGCGATCCGCGGTTCAAGCTGCGGTTTCAGGAAATAATTGCCGACACGTTTCTTGAGGTTGCTCGCCTTGCCGACGTACAGCAATGCGTCGCCGTCGCCGAACATGCGGTACACGCCGGGCGAGGTGGTCAGGGTGCGGACGAAGGCCTTGCCGTCGAAGGCCGCGGCAGCGGTGGGCATGCGCATATTCTATCGGCGCTTTCCGCAAGCACCGTGGCGACAAATTACGACGTGCGCATCGTGATCCGCTCGTCTGGCGTGCAGGCAACAACCAAGCCACTGCGCGGCCCGCCCCGACTGCTCGCCAAGCGACAAGATTCCGGACCGAGGCTACTCGTCCACCGGCACCCGCGCGCAAGTTCCGTGCTTCGGGTCGATGCGGAGGATTGCATGGTCATTGCGGTCGGCGACCCACAGTGACCCCGCTGCAAACGACAATCCCTGTGGTTCGTGCAGCGGATAGTCGATCTGCATGGTTGCGAGTTCGCCGCTGTAGGGGTCGAGTACGCACAGGCGGTCGTTGATGGTGTCGGCCATGTACACGCGATTGTCCGCGACCGCCAATCCGCATGGATACGACAGGCGCACCTTGCGGCCCGCGCCGTCGCGGTTGCCCGGCTCCCACGGCGTCGAGCCCGCTAGCGTCGTCAGGGCCAGATCGGCGAAGCGCAGTCGCCGGATCGCATTGCCACCTGCGTCCGCAACGAGCAGTTGACCCGGCATCGATGCCAGCGCCATGGGTTGCGACAACGACGATTGTCCCCCTATGCCGTCACGCACGTCGCTGCGTCCGTCGCCTGCAATGGTTTCGACCTGTTGGTGGCGCAGATCGGCACGCAGTATCTGGTGTTGTCCCGTTGCCGCGACGTACAGCATGCCACCCTCAGCGGCGACCGCGTGCGGGGCGTTTATCGCGGCGCGCAGGCCACCACCCTGTTCCTCGACGTTGGCATAAGCCGGTCGCCCGGCACCCAATACGGTCTCGACCTCTCCCGTATCCAGCCGGATGCGGCGCACGCAATGATTGCCGGCGTCGGCCACATACAACGCCTGTTCGTTGATTGCCAATCCCTGGGGCAACTGAAGCCCGCATGCGGCCAGCTGCCCGTCCCAGTTACCCGGGGTGCCCGACCCAAACTGTCGCAGCACGCGCCCGTCATGGCTGCATTCGAGGATGCGATGGTGTCCTGTGTCGCTGACGAACAAGCGGCTTTCCGTCGCCAGCGCGTGCGCAGGAAATGCCAGCGGGCTGACAGGCTCGGCGCGTATGTCCCGCGATGACTGGTACGTTGCCTGGGCGCCTTCCGGCGACAGTTCGTCCCGCAACTGAACGATGGCGTCCTCGATTTCCTGGCTGCGACCCTCCCCAACCAGACGCGCCGCCAGACCGCCGGTCGAGTCGATGAGCAGGGTTGTCGGCCACGCGCCGATCGTGAACTGCTTCCACGCCAGCCACTCGTTGTCGTTGGCCACGGGAGCCCGCAGGCGGCTGCGGTGCGCGGCTTTCAGCACGGCAGCGTCGGATTGCTGTGACGTGTAGCGTGGGGTATGGACGCATGCGGACACGAACGCGCCGGGATGTTTTTTTTCGAGCTTGCGCACTTCGCTGAGCAGATTGAGGCAGCTGGCACTAGTGCCATTCCAGAAAATCACCAGCACGATGCGCTCACGCCAGTCTGTGAGTCGTACACGCTCGCGGCGGTTGACCCAGTGCAACGATTCGGGGAATTCGGGTACAGGCGGGCGCGAGCCTGCCTGCGTGAAGTCGAAGGGGACGTCGCCGACGATCATCGGATCACTCCACCTCGACTGTTCGTCTCTCCCCGCAACCGTTCGCCCAGCGCATCGACGCCGCGCCGGATCAGGCCTAGCACTTCGCGAAAGTCGGCGGCGGTGCCCGTGTACGGATCGGGCACGTCGCCATCGTCGCCCGACTGCGGTGGCGCGAGACCGGCGGCGACCAGAAATCGCTCGGGCACGGGCAGGTCGCCGGAGATCCGCCGACGCAACTCGGCAAGGGTCGCGTGGTCTACCGCCAGCACGATCGCGAAACGATTGAAATCGTCGTCGTGAAACTGACGCGCCCGGTGCGGTGACAAGTCGTAACCCTCCGCGCGAGCCGCCGTCACCGCGCGCGGATCCGCTCCCTGCCCCACGTGCCAGTTCCCTAGCCCGCGCGATGCCACCGGAATGCGCAAGTCCAGTTTTCCGAATTCCTGCCGCGCCACGTATTCCGCGGTCGGCGACCGGCAGATATTGCCGAGGCAGACGAACAGCACGCCGGAAGGAGGTTGCGTCATGGCGGCGTCGCCCCTCGACCAATCGCACGCTCGGCCCGCGCGAGGTCATCCGGCGTATCGATGCCCGGCGGGAATGGCTCGGGCGTGAGGCGCACCGCGATCGGGTACCCGTGTTCGAGCGCACGCAACTGTTCCAGCGCCTCGCTGCGTTCCAGTGGCGTGGGAGTCAATTTTGCAAAAGCCTTGAGGAATCCAGCGCGATAGCCATAGATGCCGATATGACGCAGCACGGGGATACCGGCGGGCATGGCCTCGCGATCGCGCGCCAGAGCATCGCGTGCCCAAGGTACCGGTGCACGCGAGAAGTACAGCGCGCGGCCACGCACGTCGCGCACCACCTTGACGCAATTGGGATCGAGCCATTGCTCCATCGATTCGATGGGAGCCGCGAGCGTCGCCATCAGTGCATCGTCATCGCGCAACGCTTCGGCGACCGTGCGAATCCCGGCCGGGGGCGCGAATGGCTCGTCGCCCTGCAGGTTGATCACCAGCGCATCGTCGCACCACCCCTGCAAACTCGCACACTCGGCGAGACGATCGCTGCCGCTGGCGTGGTCGGCACGGGTCATGCATACGTCGACGTTGCTGCCACACAGCGCAGCCGCGACCCGCTCATCGTCGGTGGCGACCACCACTTGTGCCGCTCCCGCCGCGCGTGCGCGACGCGCGACATGTGCAATCAGTGGCTCGCCGCCCAACAGCCGCAGGGGCTTGCCCGGTAAACGGGTAGAGCCGTAGCGCGAAGGAATCGCGACGATGAATTCCGGCGCGTCGTTCACGCGGCCGCCGATTCCGGTTTTGGCACCGATCTCGGACGACGCATGAGTTCGCCGCCGCAATTCGGACACACGCGTGCCAGGGCGTCCGCGCACGCAGTAGAGAACGTGCACTCGTACGCGCAGACCCACGCTGCGCCATCGCGCGTCAACGGAGCATTGCAGCGTTCGCATTCGCTGCGCATCTCGAGCATCATGTCACTGTCTCCCCGCGTCACTGCCGTTGCCCGACACATCGCGCTCAAGGATGACCCGGAAACAGGACGGTCCAAGCGCTTCCGTATCGCCCGCACGCCACGTAGCGATGGTCGCGCGCGAGCTCCAATCCGAAGCGAGCGCCGGCAACACCACCTCGGCGGCGACGATGTTGCGCGCAAGGCGATGGGTCAGCAGCAGGGACAATGTGCCTGCCTCGTCACCATCCAGCAATTCCACCGCGCGCTCGGGCGCCAGCGCATCGCCATCCGCGGTGACCGGGCGCAGGCCGGCGGCACGCGCTTCGCGCCGCAACAACTCGACCCCGAGCAATTCGTCCTCAGCTTCGTGACGCAACCAGCGGATCACGCCGACCATCCAGTCGCGTTCGTCCGCCTCGTCGTCCACTGGCGCGAGGCCGACCAGTTCGCCGATGCGCATACGCAGCCCGTTCACTTCGCGCAGGCGCATCCGATACCCGCCTTCGCTCTGATCCAGTACCTCGCCACGAAAAATTTGCGGGCGAGTGGTATCGGCCGTCGCCAGCCATGCCGACGCGAGCTCGTGTGCACCGACCATGATGGCGTTGCCATGCACCGCTCGCACGAAGGTCCCGAATTCCGTGTTACCCGCAAGCACATAGTGCAGGGCGTGCATGCCAACCACGATGTCGAGAACATGCGTGGCCGCGAGGCGAGTATGGCCACGCGTGGCCGTTCCCCACCCCGTGCGCAAGTGTTCGAGAAAACGCACGCTGGTCGTGACCTGGCCACCCCCCGGCTGCGGCAGGTCGATGGCATCGACGCCTTGCGGCAGCAGCGCGATCCGTTCATCGAACACCCGTTGCACGGGCGCCACGTCCACCGCCAGCACTCCTGACCCGGCCGCGATGCGCTCCTCTGCGATGTAGCCGGGGCCGGAATCGCTTTCGGTATCGACACCGATCCCTTGTGTGCCTGCGCGTGCAAGACCGCACTGGCTGGCCACGCATCGGATCACCATTCGCGCATCCTGCAACTCGCGTGCGGAAAACCGGTACGGGTTGCTCATCGCCAGCAGCAACAGGTGCGCATAGGCCATGCGGGCCGTCAGCGGTACACCGCCTGCGAACGCGTCGTCCACGACCTGATCGACCACACCCAGCTCACCGGCAAAAGTGTGCAACGCATGGATCTGCCGCCACACGCCTGCCACCGGTGATTGATATCCTCGGTAGGCCCACATCAGGACACGGTCCGCATGCACCAGACCCCGCACCGCCGCGAGCGCCGCGGATCTGGTCTTGAACCTTGGCAACTTGCCGGAAGGTGCACAAAGCTCGTGCAACCCCAGCGAATAACCGCATACCAACTTCCATTGCAGGCGTTGCGCAACGTTCACCCAGTTGGCCCCACCCTCCGACAGAGGGTGAGGTTCGGCTCCGAGCTCGCGTTCGATTCCGGAACACAAACTCTCGACCGGCGCGCGCAGGTGCTCCAGCGCGGCAATTCGCTCGCCGCCCGTCCATGTCGTCGCGAGCATGCCATCCAGAATCTGCTCGACCTCACGGGCGGCCTGCGCGGGATTGGCCAACGGCAGGGCCCCCACTGTCTCCCGCGTCGACTTTTCGCCGCCGCGATGGGAACGCCCCGGCGGCAGGCGTGCCGGCAGGTCTTCGATCAGGCGTTGATAGCTGTCCATCCCGACTTTGATTCCCCTTGGTCACGAGTCGGCTTGCGGCGCCGATGCCTTCCCCATTCTAGCCTTGAACCGGAAGCCGAGGCCGCCCACCATGGGCATGTGAAAACCGTCATGCACGGCTCGCGCCAATCCCCCCCCACGGCGTTTCGCCCGCTCGCCGAACAGGCGCTGTCGCGCGCGGCCGGCGCACCCTTGTCACTCGGCAACCGAGTGGACTTGCTTATCGACGCTCGGGCAAATTTCGATGCCTGGCTCGAAGCGATCGCAAGTGCACAGTACAACATATTGTTCGGAAACTATATTTTCAGAAACGACGAGATCGGACGGGAGTTCGTTGCGGCGCTGGCCGAACGCGCCCGGAAGGGAGTACGGGTCCATGTACTGCACGACTGGCTAGGTTGCCTTGGTCAGTCGCGGGCAAACTTCTGGCAGCCTTTACGAACGGCAGGTGGCGAGGTACGCACCTTCAATCCGTTCGACCCCCTGAGCCCGTTCGGGTGGATCAATCGCGATCACCGGAAGCTCCTGACGGTCGATGGCCGCGTCGGTTTTGTCTCCGGAGTCTGTGTCAGCGCGGCATGGCTGGGCGATCCCGCGCACGGCCGAGACCCTTGGCGCGATACCGGCGTGGCGCTGCACGGCCCCGCGGTCGGCGACATCGAACGCGCCTTCGCCGAAACCTGGGCGGCGCTCGGGGATCCGCTGGACGCAGACGTGCCCACCAGTGACGTCGCCACGACCCCGGCAGGCAATGTGGCAATGCGGGTCATCGCGACCCAACCGTCCAGCACCGGCACCTATCGAATGGATCAGTTGATTGCCGCACTGGCGCGGGAACGGTTATGGCTTACCGATGCATACTTCATCGGCATCGCGCCGTACGTGAGTGCACTGACCAACGCGGCGCACGACGGCGTGGACGTCCGCCTGCTGGTGCCGGGCGCGTCCGACGTCCCCATGGTCGCGGCGCTCTCGCGCACTGGCTACCGTGCGTTGCTCGAGGCCGGCATCCGGGTCTATGAATGGAACGGTTCGATGTTGCATGCAAAAACCGCATTGGCCGACGACCGCTGGGCACGTGTGGGATCTACCAACCTCAACATCGCGAGCTGGCTCGGCAATTGCGAGATCGATGTGGCCATCGAGGATGCGCCGTTCACCCGCTTGCTCGCCGACCAATACGAGCGCGACCTCGAGCACGCGACCGAGGTCGTGCTGTCGCGAAAACGCGCGCGCCCGGTGAGCCCGACGCCGCATCATGGCCTGGGCGGCCATGGTAGCGCCGGTCGCAGCGCGGTCGGCGCGATGCGCATGGCGACCACACTCGGCGCAGCACTCGGAAACCGGCGCGTGCTGAGTGATACGGAAACACGCCCGCTGCTTGGCGGCGCATTGCTGTTGCTCGCGATTGCGGCAGTAGCCGCGTGGTGGCCGATCGCACTGGCATGGCCGCTTGGCACCATCGCCGCATGGATCGGCATCAGTCTGGTGGTGCACTGGATGCGAATGCGCCGGCACCGTCGCGCCAGCACATCGAAAACCTGACAGGTACTTTCACGACACTGCCATACGGCCCGTCGTCCTTCACTCCCGCCGTGAATCCCCAATACCGCGCCGCAGCCACAGCGGCATCATCCAACCCTGGACCTTCGCCGGATTCCTCCACTTCGAATTTGCCGACATGACTTCGCGGATCGACAAAACGTCCAGCACCACAACGCCCTTATCCCGCACAGCAATGGCAGAGTGGGTAATGTGGCGATTGGGCATTCTTGTAGGTCATGTCGATGGCGCGAGGATGATTACTTCCCGCCTTTGTCGAGAAAGAAATACATCCAGGAAGCACGATCACACCGAACGCGAATGCGCCCGCGAACTAGCGACCACCTCCAATTCATGGAGGCACATCGTTATTTCCTCCACCCGTGTTTCAGCCCGTAGGGGTTTGCTTGTAATAACCAGATGATCGCGATGTCTCGCCCTCCTGACAACGAACGCCACGTCCTCACACCTTCTGCGCTGAACCGGTTGGTGCGCGAATTGATCGAAGGCACTTTGCCGATGGTCTGGATCGAGGGCGAGATCAGCAATTTCGTGCGCGCCGCATCCGGCCACTGGTACTTTTCGCTCAAGGATGCCGCAGCCGAAGTGCGCTGCGCGATGTTCGCGCGCAGCAACGCGCAGCTGCGATTCCAGGCCGGCAACGGGACGCGGGTACTGGCCCGCGCGAAGGTGAGCCTGTACGAACCACGCGGCAGCTTCCAGTTGATCGTCGAGGACATGGAAGATGCCGGTGAGGGTGCGCTGCGGCGCGCATTCGAAGCGTTGAAGGCCAAACTGCAGGCCGAGGGCTTGTTCGATCAGGAACGCAAGCGCGGCCTGCCGGCCTTCCCGCGCCGTCTCGGTGTCATAACCTCGGCCAGCGGCGCGGCGATTCGCGACGTACTGTCGGTGGCGCGGCGGCGCTTCGCGTTGACCGAAATCGAGGTGTTGCCGGTGCTGGTGCAGGGTACCGAAGCACCGGCGCAGATCGTCGCGATGTTGCGCGCGGCTGGCCGGGCGCAGCGTTACGACGTGCTGCTCGTGACCCGTGGCGGCGGCTCGCTGGAAGACCTCGCGGCGTTCAATGACGAAGGCGTCGCGCGTGCAATCGTCGCCAGCCCCATCCCGGTGGTGTCGGCGGTCGGTCACGAGATCGACTTCTCGATTTGCGACTTCGTCGCCGACCTGCGCGCTCCGACGCCGTCAGCGGCAGCGGAGCTGATTCTGCCAGATGGTGCCGCGCTGGCACGCACCCTGACACAGCTCGAGACGCGGTCACGGAACGCGTGGACACGATACGTCCAAGCCGGCATGCAACGGCTGGACCATCTCTCGGCGCGTTTGCACACGCAGCGTCCACAGCAGCGCCTGGCCCAAGGGTACGAACGAATGCTCGCTTTGCGCGAACGTCTTGTGCGTGCCAGAACCCGTTCGCACGAACGCGCCGTCGCGCGCCTGACGCAAGCATATGGCCGGTTGTTCGCGCAACATCCGCGCGCGCATCTGGACCAACTCGACCAGCGCAACACCGATCTGTCGAGACGCCTTGGGTCGGCGTGGCAACACACGTCGCAAAATCGGCGCCAGCGCCTCGCGGAACTCGTGCGCGCCTTGCACGCCGTCAGTCCGCTGGACGTGTTGAAACGCGGCTATGCGATCCTGCTCGACGAGAACGGCAAGGTGCTGCGCTCCGTGCACGACACCCGTCCCGGCACGAGCGTACGCGCGCGCCTTGCAGACGGCGAGTTGCCGCTGCGTGTGGACGATGGGCCATAACCTGGCAACGAATCACCACGGATATACACGGATTCGATACACATCATCGTCGACAATCCATGTTCATCCGTGGCGAACGCCTTTGTCTGAACGCTTCAGGACACATCACCATGCCCAAGGCCCAGCAACTGAAATCCCGTTATCCGTATTACCTCGCCAACAAGCCGGTACAGGCCAACACCGATCTCGAAGTGCTGGACAAGTATTCCGGCAAGATCGCGACCCGCGTGGCGATGGCCGACGCCAAAGCCATCGATGCGGCGATCGATGCCGCCACGAAAGCCGCCGCACCGATGGCGGCGTTGAAGCCATACCAGCGCCGCGAGGTACTCGAGCACTGTGTCGCAAGCATGCGCAAGCGCACGGAAGACCTGGCGTATGCACTGTGCGTCGAGGCCGGCAAGCCGATCAAGGATGCGCAGGGCGAAGCCGAACGGCTGATCGATACGTTCCGCATCGCCGCCGACGAGTCCACCCGCATCGATGGCGAAATCGTGAACCTGGAGATTTCGGAACGCACCAAGGGCTATCGTGGTTTCGTCAAGCGCGTGCCGTTGGGGCCGTGCTCGTTCATTACGCCATTCAACTTCCCCTTGAATCTGGTCGCGCACAAGGTCGCGCCCGCGATCGCGGCGGGCTGTCCGTTCGTGCTGAAACCGTCGGAACGCACGCCGATCGGTGCGCTGATCATCGGCGAGGTGCTGGCCGAAACCGATCTGCCCAAGGGGGCATTTTCGATCCTGCCCTGCCGTATTGAGGACGCCGACCCGTTCGTCGAGGACGAACGCCTCAAGCTGCTGTCGTTTACCGGCGGCCAGATCGGATGGGAATTGAAAGCGCGCGCCGGGCGCAAGAAAGTGGTGCTGGAACTCGGCGGCAACGCCGCATGCATCGTCGATTCCGACCAGCGCCCGCGGCTCGATTTCGTGATTTCGCGATTGATCTCTGGCAGCTTCTACCAATCCGGACAAAGCTGCATCGGCGTGCAACGAATTCTGGTGCATGCATCGCTGTACGACGAAGTGAAGAAGCGCTTCGTCGCGGCCACGAAGAAATTGAAGGTGGGCGATCCCAAGGATCCCGAAACGTTCCTGGGGCCGATGATCGATGAGGCCGCGGCCAAGCGTCTGGAAGGCTGGATCGGCGAGGCCAGGAAGGCGGGCGCAAAAGTGCTGTGCGGCGGGAAGCGCAAGGGCAGCATGCTGGATGCCACGTTACTCGAAAACGTGCCGCATACGGCCAAGTTGAATCGCCAGGAAGCCTTCGGCCCGGTGGCACTGCTGGAACCATTCGAGGATTTCGGGGCTGCGCTCGCGACCGTCAACGCATCCGAGTACGGCCTGCAGGCCGGCCTGTTCACCGATAATCTTACCCACGCGATGCGGGCCTGGGACACGCTGGTCGAAGGCGGCGTGGTCGTCGGCGACATTCCCAGCTTCCGCGTGGACAACATGCCCTACGGCGGCGTGAAGCGTTCGGGGTTCGGACGCGAGGGCATCCGCTACGCGATCGAGGACATGACCGAACGACGCCTGCTGGTGATCCGCGATCCGTAGGCTGGCTTGGATCAGATCGGCGCGTGCCCGCACCACACATCGTCATTCCCGGGCCGTCCACAGCTCCACCGTGGACGGAACCCGGAATCGCTCTTTTGGACGGTCGGCCGGATTGACTCGCCGCATTCTCGGATCGAGTCCCGGACGGGCCCTGCGGCTCACCCTTCAGGCCATCGGCTTCGCCGATGCCCGGTCCAACATCCCTTCCTTCGCAGTCGGGTTGCACCTGTACTGATGTACGAATCGCCTGCGCTTTGAACGCACCCCGCCAGACGAGCCGAACATGTGCCGCAGCCCGGATGACCATCATCGCCGGCCAAGCGGGCCGACAGCTGCAAGCCAACCGCTGCGAGCCCGAAGGCGAAATGACGGTCGAGTGATCGCCGTTGGGAAACAGACGTGGTGTCGAAATCGACTCGAAACGGACCATCGCGGCCAGCTGCTTCGAGACGACCACAATGATCAATGACGAGCCAGCACGACAGGCTCAATGGCGCGTGCGCGCACCCGTGGTTACCGAACGGTAAATCGTACTGGTGCCGTAACGCCGACTCCCGAGTCCTCCGTGCAGGATGAAGTCACGCATCATCGCGAAATAACCCTCAGGGTTGCGTGTGTCCACACGTTTGCCGTCCGCCGTGGTCTCGTATTCGTAGATGCCGTGTTCAGTGTGCGGGAACACCGCGACCGTGATCGGCTTGCCTTTGTCCTGCAATGCGCGCAGGCGCCGTTCAGTCTCTGCACTCGGCGCGTCGTAGTCGTCGGCGGCCAATATCCAGAGTTGCGGCGTATCGAGATTGCGCAGCACCGGCATGGGGTCGTAATTCGCCGGGACGCCAGCCAGTAACACGGGGCCATCCTCGCGAAGCTTCGCCTCAGGCGTTTCGAGCATGAAGAAAGTGATGTCGCCATGCACGTATTTGAACCACGGTTCCTTGCCGTACTTCGCCCGAACGGCTGCGAGTTGGCTGTATCCCTTGCGGAAATTGCTGACGATGATTGCCGCCGTGGCATCGGCTATGTGCATCGCCTTGGCGACGACGTCAGGGCCGTAACCGCGGCTGGTCAGGTCGAAGGCGATGGCTTCGCGATCCTCATCGAGTGGCGACACCGCCAGGCCAAATCCGATGATCACGAAATCCACGGGCTCGATCTTCGCGGCCAGCGGGGCAACCCAGCCACCCTGGCTGCCGGCCTGGTAACCGATGCGCCCGGCCCGCGCGCCTGCAAGGCGTCTGGCCTCGTTCACTGCGGCAATCGCATCATTCGCCAACAGTAGATAGTTCTGCGTATACGTTCCTCCCGATCTTCCCGTGCCACGCTTGTCGTACACGAACACGCCGATGCCATCGGCGGGAAGCTGCCGTTGCAGCGAATAGAAATCCAGCGCAGAAATGTGTTCCGACCCGTGCACCAGCACCACGATCGGGACGCGCGCGGTTCCTTCCGGCATCACCAGCCGTCCGGCGAGACTTACGCCAGCGCCTTGGAAGGTGACGTTCGCAACTTCCAGCGGGATTCGCTTGCCCGAGACCCCGGCGAAGATGATCGTGTTCTCGTCGCAATCGAATGACACGCGTTTGCCATCCGATCGTCCCGTATATCCCAGCGTGCTGGTCCACACGCCCTTTCCGTCCAGGGTCAGCAAGCCTGTAGCGCCGTCTTCCTTGCGCCAGCGCAGGTGATCGCCCTCGCTCATGCCGACGTCAAGCTTGCTGCCGTCGTCCAGTTGGTAGATGCCAACCTGGCAATCGCCAGTGCGGCTTTCCGGCGATGCAATGGCTGGGACAGTCAATGCCGCCAAGACCAAGACCGCAAGCACAAGCGGTGCACGATGCATGACGGCCGCGATGGCGGATAGCGCCAGGAAACGCATAGGCATACCTCGCAGAACGAAATTTATGTAAAATTTTACATAAATTCATGCGACAATCAAGTGCGAGCGGTTACGTGCCATCCCAAAAAGGGGCGAACCATGCAGGCGAACGACGAGCAAGGGGTTAGCGAAGATTTCATCCGCGGGCAAGGGCCAGCATTCCTCGCGCACTTGCTCAGGCGGCTTTCGGATGAACTGGTGCGCGGTGCCGACACCTGGTGTCCCGAGGTCGGGGTGACCGCGCCGCCGCGTACGACATCCACATTGTTGGCCATCGATGAACATGGCCCCTTGGGCGTGACCGAAATTTCCGCCTTGCTGCGCCAATCGCACCCGCTGGTCATAAACTGGATCAAACAGCTACGGGATCACGGTTTCGTCAAGACCCGCACCGACACGGATGATCGACGGCGCACGGTCGTTGCGCTGACCGCCAAGGGAAAGGCCGAAATCAGGCAAATTCGCAGGGCATTGACGCGGATGGGCGAAACTTCGCAAGCGTTGCTGGACGAAGCCGCTCCCGGGCTTTTTGATGCTTTGTGGCGAATCGAGCAGGCATGTCGGCGTAAGTCGTTCGCGAATCGGTTGCGGGAATCCTCCTCGCGTGCCGGCAGAGGGAGGAGACGCACAGGCAAGCGGTGATGCGCAACTGGATTGGCGGTGCCGGTCATCGGTTGGTTGCAGTGGCGCTGCGGGCGGGCCGGAACGACGAGTCGATGGCATTGCGTGCGTTCGGAAGCGGATTGAAGTGACAACCGCCATCCCCATCTCAACCCGATGACCGAAGCAGACGATCGCAAAACCAAACGCCCCACCCGTCAGCTCGCTGCACTGGGCGCCCTGTGGCCTTACATGCGCCAGCACCGGGCACTGGCCTGGAGCTGGCTGTTTTTCCTTGCGCTGTCATCGGCGGCCCAACTGTCGCTGCCGATCGGGGTGCGGCACATGATCGACCGCGGATTTGCAAGCCACGATCTCGCGATGATCAACCGCACCTTTTTGATCCTGTTCGTGATCGCGCTGGTGCTGGCGATCTCGACCGCGGCACGCTATTTCTGCATCACCTTGCTGGGCGAACGCGCGATCGCGAGCCTTCGCGACCTGCTGTATTCGCGCATCATCAGGCTGGACGTGGCCTTCTACGAAAGGTCCCGCGTCGGCGAACTGGTCTCGCGTCTGGGCACCGATACCGAAGTAGTGCAAACCCTGGTCGGCTCCAGCGTATCGATTGCCTTGCGCAGCGCGGTAACGGTTGTCGGCGCGGCGGCACTGATGGTCTGGACCAGTCCGCACCTGGCGGGCTTGGCCGCACTGGTGATTCCGGTGGTGATCGTGCCGATCGCCCTGTACGGACGCCGGTTGACAAGGCTCTCGCGCACCAACCAGGATCGCATCGCCGACACCAGCGCGATCGCCAACGAGACCCTCAACGCCGTACATGCGGTGAAAGCCTACGCGCGCGAGAACATCGAGAGCACGCGCTATCGTGATGCGGTGTGGCAAGCGCTGGGCGCGGCGCAGAAACGCATCACTGCACGCGCGATCCTGACCGGTGGCGTGATCGTGCTGGTGTTCGGCGCGATCACCCTCGTGCTGTGGGCCGGTGCGCGCGAAGTGCTGGCGGGAACGATGGACGCCGGCCTGCTCAGCCAGTTCATCCTGTATGCCGTGATGGCCGCTGGCTCGGTCGGCGCGCTGGGCGGGGTGTGGGGCGATGTGTTGCGCGCGGCGGGATCGATGGGGCGGATCAGCGAATTGCTGGCCGAACGCCCGTCGATCGCCGATCCTGCGCAGCCTGCGCACCTGCCGACCCCTGCGCGCGGCGAGATCGCATTCGAACACGTCGGGTTCCGCTATCCGACCCGTCCGGACATCCCGGCACTGCACGACTTCACGCTGCGCGTGCGCCCCGGTGAAACGGTTGCGCTGGTCGGCCCCTCTGGAGCAGGCAAGACCACGGTTTTGACGTTGCTGCTGCGATTTCACGATCCGCAACACGGCCGCATTACGCTGGATGACGTCGACCTGCGTGAGCTGAGGCAGGATGAACTGCGCGGCGCCCTGGCGTTGGTGCCGCAGGAAACCGTAATCTTCGGCGCCAGCGCCGCCGACAACATCCGTTTTGGCTGGGTCGATGCCGACGACAAGGCAGTACGCGCCGCTGCACGCGATGCCGAAGCGTACGCATTCATCAGCCAGCACCCGGAAGGCTTCGATACCCAGTTGGGCGAACGCGGCGTGAGCTTGTCGGGTGGCGAACGCCAGCGCATTGCGATCGCGCGCGCAATCCTGAAGGACGCGCCGGTACTGCTACTCGATGAGGCAACGTCCAACCTCGATGCGCAGTCTGAAGCCGCGATCCAGACAGCGCTCGAGCGGGCCAAGCGCGGGCGCACCATGCTGGTCATCGCGCACCGGCTGGCGACCGTGCAGCACGCAGACCGCATCGTGGTGATGGACGCGGGCCGGATCATCGCCCAAGGCACGCACGACGCGCTGCTGCGCGAGGGCGGACTGTACGCGGAACTGGCGCGGCTGCAGTTCGCCGCGTAGCAAATCAGGTTGCGGGGGCGGTCGGCGCCTCCGGTGCAGATGCGCCTTCGGCGCTCACTTCCGCGGCCTGCATGCCCTTGGGACCCTGCACGATTTCGAACTGGACCCGCTGGCCTTCCTTGAGGCTGCGAAACCCCTGCGCACGAACCGCCGAGAAATGCACGAAAACGTCCGCGCCGCCGCCATCAGGCGTGATGAACCCGAAGCCCTTGGCGTCGTTGAACCACTTCACCGTACCCACTGCCATTTCGAAGACCCCTCTTCGCAACGATCGATATCACGGCACTCACCCGCCGCGGCTCCGAGTATCAGTCGGACCCCGGCCACACGCAAGCACATTTTCGTGATCGCGGTCTCTCAATTCGCCAACAATGCCCGCACGATCAAAGGTACCCGGCTCGAAGCGGCCGCAAGGTGAGCATGAATTTCCCCGAGACTGATCGGCGCGTCGGGATCCGGACCACACCCCGCGGCCCAGTTCGCGACCACCGCGATGCAGGCGTAGTCCATCTCGAGCTCCCGGGCGAGCGCGGCTTCCGGCATCCCGGTCATGCCGACCAGGTCGCACCCGTCGCGGCGCATGCGCGCGATTTCGGCGCATGTTTCCAACCGTGGCCCTTGCGTCACGCCATAGCAACCACCATCGACGACCGCGACATCGGCGTCGCGTGCGGCACACAACAGTTCGTGCCGTAACCTTGCGGCGTACGGCTCGCCAAATTCCACATGCATCACAGACTCGCCGTCCGTGTCGCAAAAACTCGCCGCACGCCCCGAGGTGTAATCGATCAACTGGTCGGGAATCGCAACCACCCGCGGCGCCATGTCGTCGCGGATGCCGCCGACTGCGTTGACACCAATCACGCGCCGCACGCCCATCTCGTGCAGCGCGGCAATGTTCGCGCGGTAATTGATCCGGTGCGGCGCGATGGTGTGCTTCTCGCCATGCCGGGCCAGAAACGCGACGCACCTGCCGTTCACCTCGCCGGTAACGATGGGCGAAGAAGGTGCCCCCCAGCGTGTGGACACCTCGTGTTGCGTAGAGTCATCCAGTCCCGGAAACGCGTACACCCCGGTGCCGCCGATGACGGCGAGGGCGAGCGGACTCCCCTTGAGGCTCATGCGCCGTTCCCCGGCAAGGCATAGATATCCGGCAAGTTGCGCCCCTGCCCGTGATAATCGAGGCCATAGCCGAACACGTAACGGTCGGGCACCTCAACGCCAACGAAGTCGGCGGCCAGCCCCGCCACCCTGCGATCATGTCGCTTCACGCACAACACCGCGATCAGAACCCGCCGTGCACGTTCGGCGACGCAGTACGCGCGCAGCGCCGCAAGAGTGTAACCCTCATCCAGAATGTCGTCGACGAGAATCACCGTGCGTCCCGCCAGTCTCGCCTTGGGTCGGTGCAACCATTCGATGTCGCGCCCGACCGTATCCTCGCGGTAGCGGCTGACGTGAACGTAGTCGAATTCGAGATCGCCGCCGATTGCAAGCGCCAGCGGCGCGGCGAAGAACATCCCCCCATTCATCACGGTCAGGAACAGCGCACGCTCGCCATTGAGCGTGGCGGTAATGCCGGAGCCCATGCGTGTGATCGCGGCGTCCAGCGAATCCCGTCCGTGCAGCAGCTGCGCGTGCGCCATCGCCTCCTCCAGCGGATGCGGCTCCACACTCATGCCCGTGCCTCTCCCCGTCCCGACAGATCCTGCAGTTTCGCAACATAGCGCGCGTGCTGCGGATCGTCTTGCAAGGCATCCCAGCCTGCGGCGATGGAGCCGCACATCGCCACTATCTTTTCCCGAGCACAAGGCGTGCGGCCCCGTACCGATTCGATCGCGTCGTCGACCATCGCCGGCGCGCATACCAGCACCTGGTCGCACCCCGCATCGAGATGCGTCGCGACGCGCGCGCCGATGCCGCCAGCGGACTCCGCTGCGGCCATTCCGACATCATCACTGAATATCACACCGTCGAAGCCGAGTTCACCACGCAACACCTCGTCGATCCATTTCCTTGAATATCCGGCTGACGCGGTATCAACCTCGGGGTAGGTCACGTGCGCAACCATCACCGCTTCGGCGCCGGCGGCGAAACCCTCCACGAAAGGGACAAGGTCGGCGCTGCGGATTGCTTCCAGGGTACGTCGGTCGATAGCGGCTTCTAGATGCGTGTCTTCGGGAACCGAGCCGTGTCCCGGATAATGCTTCAGCGTCGCTGCCATCCCCGCAAGGCGCATCCCGCGCACATAAGCGGCGGCCAGTTCTCCAACTACCGCGGGGTCGGGATCGAAGGCGCGTTCCCCGATCACGCGGTTGCCGCAAGCAAGGTCTACCACCGGCGCGAAGGAAAAATCGATGTCGCAGGCGCGCACTTCGGACGCCATCACGATCGCATGCATTTCGGCCATCGCAATGCCCGCGTGGCGATCGTGATGATACAACTCACCGATTCTTGCCAGCGGCGGCAGGCGCGTAAACCCTGGACGAAAACGTTGCACGGGCCCACCTTCGTGATCCACGCACAGCAAGAAATCATCGTTACGCAGATCACGGATCGATGCGGTCAGCGCACGCAACTGCGCACGGTCGGTGTAGTTGCGGGTGAACAGGATCGCGCCGCTGACCTCTGGCGCGGACAGTCGTGCGCTGTCGCTCGCGGAGAGTTCCGTGCCCTCGATGCCCACAATCAACATGGATGACGCAGCTCCTTGCAGCCTTGGGTGGGAGCCGTAGATGATAAGGCACCCCACCCACAAAACATCGAACCGTGATCATCTTTCGAACAGCGCAATCGACTCGACATGTGCCGTGTGCGGGAACATGTCCATCACGCCCGCCGCCTCGAGCCGGAAGCCGTGTCCGTTAACCAGCGTGCAGGCATCGCGCGCCAGCGAGGCCGGATGGCACGACACGTACACCACGCGGCGCACCGACTTGCCGGGCAATTGCTTCAGAAGTTCGTCGGCGCCGCTGCGCGGCGGATCCAGCAGCATCAAATCCCAGTCGGCGCGCGCCCACGCGCTGCCACGCACCTCGCCGGCCAGATCACCGATTTGAAACTCGGCGTTGCCGACGCCATTCGACAATGCATTCGCGCGCGCGCGTTCTACCAGCCCGGCATCACCTTCCACACCGCACATCTTCAGCGCCCGACGCGCGATCGGCAAGCTGAAATTCCCGATCCCGCAGAACAGGTCCAGCACCCTGTCGTCCGGATCGGGCTGCAACAGCCCGAGCGCGTGCTTGACCACCCGCTCGTTGAGACGCGCATTGACTTGCACGAAATCCAGTGGCTGAAAGGCGAGTTTGAGATTGTATGCGGGCAGCGCGTATTCAAGTGGAATGGCTTCTGACCACAATGCATGCACGCTGTCGGTACCGCCCGGTTGCAGCATGACCGCGAAACCATGCTCGCGGCCGAATGCGACCAGCTTGCCTTGGTCGCCCTCGGGCAACGGCGCCAAGTGCCGGAACACCAACGCCCGGGCTTCATCGCCTGCTGCGAACTCGATCTGCGGTATCGAGGCGCCAGCTTCCAGGTCGTTCAACAAGGCACCGAGCGCATCCAGACTGTCGCCCAACGCCGGATCGAGTACATCACAATGCACGAGATCGGCCACGAAACGCGGATCGCGCTCGCGAAAACCAACCAACGTCCTGCTTTTTTTTGCGACGTGCTTCACCGACAGTCGCGCGCGGCGGCGATAGCCCCACGCATCCGCCGTCAGCGGCGTGAGCCAGCGGGCGGGTTCGACATGCCCGATTCGCGCGAAGTTCTGCTTGAGCACGTTCTGCTTGGCCGCGATCTGCGCTTCAGGCGCGAGGTGTTGCAGCACGCAACCACCGCAAACGCCGAAGTGCGGGCAGCGCGGTTCGACCCGGTCCGGAGATGCGGTGAGGATCTGCTCGGCCCGGGCCTCGTCGAAGTGACGGTGTTTGCGGACCAGGCGTGCGCGCACGTGCTCACCGGGCAATGCGTCGGCCACGAACACGGTCTTGCCGTCGACACGCGCGACCCCGCGCCCGTCGTGGGAAAGGTCATCGATCGGGGTCTCGAAGAAAACGTCGCGCGGCGGCTTTTTCATCCGCGCATCTTGCCAGACGTATCGAACATGCCCATTCAGAACGTTTTGTCATCCGTGGCTGCAGCGTAGCCCAAAGTCATTGCCCCGATCCCGACATTGACCATGCCGGTAATGCTCATCACGCTCTGGTACATGGTGATGTCGGCTGCAGCGCAGGCTTCGACCAGCGCGCGATAACCTGGGAGTGCTTCCAGTTCGCCGAGATCGCCGCCGTAGCTGACGCACAACGCCGGCACAAGCAGCCCACGTTCAACTGCCGCTACGGCATGGCGAAAAAGCATTTCCGCGCCCTGCCCGAATCCGCGCGCCTTGGCCACTGACCGCGTCTCACCATGGAAACACTGCAGGATAGGTTTGATGTCCAAGGCGGTGCCGAGGGTGGCACTGAGCAGGCCGACGCTGCGATCGCCCTTCTCGCGCCCACGGGCGCGCAAGTAGTGCAGGTCGCGCGGAAGCGCGTAGGAGTAAGTATGCGCGGAGAGTTCGCTGAGGCGTTCGCGGATTTGGCCGGGATTTGCGTCCGCCGCGATCATCCGCGTCGCTTCCACGGCGCTGACCCCCTGCCCGGCGAACATGCTGCGGGTGTCGAGTACGCGCATCAGGAACGGCGAATTGTTACCGGCGCCCTGGCGGATCTCGCGGTAGCTGCTGAGGATCGCGAAACTCGCCTGCATGGTGTTCGCGAAGATCGCGCTGCGACTGGACGCCACCGTAAGACAAAACACCGCGTCGTAATCGAGCACCAACCGCCCGATGAACAGTTCGCGGATCGCATCGGCCGATAATGGTTCGGTTTTCGCCGTGTGCCCCCGCCTGCCGACTTCGCCCTGGTAGTAGGCCTCCATGGCCACCGGATCGCGCACATCGACGAAGGCATGCTCATCGATGCGGACCGTGATCGGAAGAATGGTGATCTGGTTATCGTCGATGAATTTGCGCGGAAGATCGCAAGTCGAATCCATCACGATGCCGATACGCATGGCGCCTATCTCCCGCTGGCTTGCAAGCGCACCTTACTTCACACCGTGGCTCGAGTGCACTTGCTTACTGCATCCCGCCACACCGGCTATCCGTGGTCGGCACGGGACGAGTCCGTACCGTACTCACTTCTTCTGCCAGTTCCCGGACGCATTCTGGTAATACCAACCGGAGTGCGCCATGGCGATCCAGCGCTGGGCAAACGCCTCGCGCATCCGCGTGGCCCACTCCGGATGGCCGTTGGCTACCGCGATCTGCTTGTACAGTTCGGCACGATCCGCGTTCTCGGCAGCAATGGCCTGGTTCGCCTGCGCGCGCCCGGACAACGGGATCTTCGTGGCGTCGTGGATGGCGACATCGCCATTGTGGGTGAAGCCTATTGCGCCCGAACCGAGCAGCGAATTGAGCGTCGAGCGGTAGCGGCTGCGCATGCGGGCCATGATCGTGTTGATGGCCGGGGTTTGGATGTCGAGGTCAGGCTGCGATTCAGCGGCGCTCGCCGTCGGGATCAGCGCATCCAGCATCCGCATGGCCAGCGGCTCGCTGCGCCGTCCGCCATTCGACGGATCATCTCCCGATGATGGGGGCTGCGCGCTGCTGGCCGGCGGTGTGGACGCCGGTGCCGGGCTCTCCGGCCCGATGATGTTGCCGATGATCTGGTCGGCGGCTTTCTGCGCTGAAGCGGCCGGGAAATACACGTTGATCGTGACGCATCCGGCCAGCAACGCCAATGCAACGGTGAACAGCAAAGCTGACTTGCGCATCGCGAATCTCCGGTAATTATTGGGTGTGCAGCAAGCTTGCAATCGACGCGCACGCCCCGACGCCACCGCCAAGAGTGTACACGCTGCCATCGGGATGGCGGCCGGTTGCCTCAGCGGACCACGGGTCCACCACCCTTGGTAGCCTCCTCCAACCGACTGATCAACGTCGCCCAGTCAACCTTGCGCTCGTGGCCGATCACGGTGATGTGCGGCAGGCCGCTGCCCTCCACGATGGTGTAGCCATTTCCATCCGTATTCGAAGCGGGGGTGATGCCGCCCATCGTGCATACGCCGCCCGCGAGCGTGCAAGTGAGTCCGATCCGCGAATAGCCGAACGTCTTGAACAGGCGCAGCGCCATGCCTTGCAAGCCGCCCGCGATGCCACCGCCACCAACCTCGGTCAGGCTCTTGATCGCGTGCTGACTGATCTTGCCACCGCTGTTGGCTGTCAGCCTTGCGTTGAACGCGACCGGTTTCCAGTCGACCAGTCGCAGTCCGTCGATGTCCCCGTCCAAACGACCGGTGATCTGACCGAAGTCGAACGCGCCGGTGAGCTGGGCGAGGTCCAGTTGCCGCATGTCGACGTTCGCAGCGAGTCGTGGCGTGGCGCCAAACAGATGTTGCATGCTCAGGTCAACGACGCTCACCGAACCGCCGAATACATCCAGCGACAGCCCGCCGTCGAATACCAGGTCGTCACCCTGATAACTCAAGTCAGGCACCGCACCACCAAGCTTGCCACCGAAAGCCGGCCACCCGAACGCCTTGCACAACCCCAGAAGATCGACATCGGTCACGGCGAAGCCCGCTGACAGGCGCCGCGCGTTGCCGGCATCAGGCTGCCACGCGAAACGACTGAGCTGGAACGAACCGCCCAATACATTGACGGCGATCGGTCGGCGCAGGGTCAGTGCGCCCGCATTGTCTTCCAGCGAAAGCGTGGCCGCACCGAATGGGATCCTGTACATTGCCAGCGCCTTCCAGGACAGGCTCGTGGACGGACGCGACGCAGCCGCGCGCCAGTCGACTTTTCCGTTCAAGTCAGCAATCGCAAGGCTTCCGCCCTGACTGTCCATCGAGAAATGCTGGGCAGTCAGGTCGAATGCCTTGAGGCCGTGGCTGCCGACATCCAGCGAGCCCACCACACTGCCCGTCGTATGCAGCTGCTTGAATCCGGTCATGGACTGGACAAAGGTGGTGCCATAGCGTGTATACGCTGCGGGGAACGTCGCCGCGACCCGCTTGAGATCGAGATTGTCCAAGTTGCCCTTGCGGTCGAACCCGAGGCTCCCCGAAATGCGCAGGGCATCGTGGTCGTCGTAATCAAGCGAATTGATTGCAATACCCGCCAGGCCAAGCACGGCCGAGACGTGCAGGTCGGCCGCATGCGACGGCAATTGCGCGTAGAGCGGCCCGAACAGCATCTGCCCGCCAAGCAATGCGCCGTCGAACATTACATCGGTCGACAGAGGGCCATTCTCGATCCGGAAATTTCCGTCAGCATCGATTTTTTTCATCGCAACATTGCCGCCCTTGCTGTCGAGGTCCGCGCCAGCAACCTTGATGCGGCCTGAGATGCGGGTCCCTCCGGGGGCCAGGTCCAGCGCCACGTCGCCGCTGACGCTGCCGCCCGAGAGGCTTCCATCCGGCCATGCCGCCGCAAGCATGCCGCGCAACCATGTCAGTGGTAAGGCCGTGAGGTTCATCTGCACATGGCTGGTCTGGTCCAGAGGCATCAGGGCGTGCAGGTCGCCATTGCCCTGCTTCACGTCGATTTCAAGAGTCCCCCCGTCGGGGTCGTAGAGAACCACAAGATCGGCATCGGCGAGCGCACCACCCTGAGCATGCCGGGTCGCAATGTGGCCAACGAATTTCCAGCTATCGCCGCCTGCTCGCTGCGGCTGACCTTGCAGGGTCAACGCCACGTCACGCCAACCAAGCGCGGGTACCGCGACCTTCGCGGCTTCGAGTTGCAATTGCGGAACCCCCTCCTCGCTCAATGATGCCTCGACGCCGACGTCGGTCAAGCGGATGCCGGGGAGCACAAGCGAATCCGCGTGCATGTGCACGGCGGCCTGCGCGCCCGCGCAGACGATCAACAGGCATGCCGCCGCGAGGCACTGGCGCCATTTCGGGACCCGCGAAGCAACCGGTGTGAGCGAAGACGGATCGCATGACACCGAAGCGAACCCAGCAGCGCGGACACACCAGTACGTGAGCATGGTGAACACCGCCCGCCCGCGACATCCAAAATCGAATCGGGCGAAGCGCAGCAAGTTGTTCAGCGTTTGCCTTGCCACGACCACCCTTTTCCGGTATCAGTTAGGTCAGATTGTGCCAGCCCACATCCGAACGGATGCCAACGGGAGCCAGGTTTGGACACGGAGGCCACCCGATTTCGGGTACTTTTGGCCGAAGACGACCCGGTCAGCCGGGCGTTTCTGCGCGAAGCCGGTCAGGCCTGTGGCGCCGCGATCACGGACTGTGCGGACGGCCACCAGGCCCTTGACCTCGCGCGCGTGGACGAATGGGACCTGTTGATCCTCGACCATCATCTTCCGGGCCTCGATGGCGATGTCGTCCTCACCGTCTTGCGCGCCGAGCCCGACGCGGCTTCGCGTGCAACGCCGGCCATCGCGACCAGTGCTGCAGCCGACACCGAAACCGAGGCTCTGCGACGCGCGGGTTTTGCCGAAGTGCTGCCAAAGCCGATGAGGGTCGAGATCCTGCGCGCCGCCCTGCGCCGCCATGGCTGCGTGCTGGATGCGCGGCTCGACGACGAAGACGCTTTGCGTGCATGCGGATCGCCAGCAGCCGTCACGAGATTGCGCCGCCTGTTCGCCGAACAGGAATTGCCCAAGATCCAGGATGAACTCGAGCATACGGAGGGCGACCCGCAAGCGCTATGTCCCACGTTGCACAAGTTATGCGCGTCCTGTGGATTCTGCGGTGCCAGAACCTTGGCCGAGGCCAGTGCCGCACTGCACCGCGCGGTCGCAATCGGCGACGACGCCGGGCGGCTCGAATCTGCACTGGAGGAATTCCGGGTAGCGCTCGCGGAAACCCGCGCAGCCTTGCACGCACACTTGGATACCGAAGGATAGGTCACCCCTCATCATGTCATCTTGCCCGTAGCGGATCGGCCAGCACCCGCCAGGATTGCAGTCCACGCGAACCGATCTGCTGGCTTATCAGGTTTCGCATCAGGCGCTTGAGCGCGGCCATGTCCCGATTGTCCGGGCATACACCCGTAGCCAGTGCTCGCAGTGCGAATCCACGTATCCGCACCCCGTCTGGATGCTTGCCAGTCGCTACTGCGCCCTGTTCAGGCAGATAATCGTACGCCTGCATCACATCGATGGGTTCCCCCGTATCGGCCGTCACATCCAGTTGCAGCGCGTAACCGACCGCGGCCAGCAGGTCGCGCTCGAAGCAGCGCAGGCTCCACGCCAGCGATGGAGCCACCGATAGTTCATCGAGCAACTCGCGATAGCGATCGAACAAGCGCGGGTGCGGGTCATTGCGTGCGGTCAGCCGTACCAGCAGTTCATTGACGTACATCGCCGACAGCAGCGCGTCGCCACGGAACACGAGCCGCGCTGCCGCCGGCTCGACCGCTGCCAGTGTCTGCAATTCGCCACGACCGGTCCAGTCCAGACCCAAGGCCTGCATCGGTTCCAGCAATGAGCGCGGCAATCGCGCGCGTGCGCCCCGCACTCCGCGGGCGACCAGACCCACGCGACCGAAGTCGCGACTGAAAACATCCAGAAGCAGGCTCGTCTCGCGCCAGGCGCGAGCATGCAGGATGTAGGCGGGCTGTTGGGTGACGCGCAGCATGGGTTACCGCACCCGCGCCCTATTCATAGCCAAACTGCCTGAGCGCAGCTTCATCGTCCGACCATCCCGCACGCACGCGCACCCACAGTTTCAGGAACACCCGCCTGCCGAGGAGTGCCTCGATGCCGCGGCGGGCCGCACTGCCGATGGCCTTGGCACGACGGCCGCCCGCTCCGATCACGATCGCCTTCTGGCCTTCACGCTCGACCCAAATCACCGCCGCAATTTCGGCAACGCCGTCGTCACGGTCCTCAAAGCGTTCGATTTCGACCGTGGTCGCGTAGGGCAGCTCCTCGCCAAGCTGGCGCATCAATTGCTCGCGTACCAGTTCGGCGACCAGAAACCTTTCACTGCGGTCGGTGAAACTGTCGTTGTCGTAACGCGCCTCACCCTCCGGCAGCCGCACAAGAATTCCGCGCTCGAGTTCGGCCAAGCCCGAGCGGCGCCCGGCGCTGACCAGAAAGATTTCGTCCCATTGACGTTCACGGGTCAAACTCTCCACGAACGGCAACAGCATCGTCTTGTCGGGCACCTTGTCGATCTTGTTGATGGCCAACAGGCATGGAATCCGGCGCTCCGCCACCGCAGCATATACGCCGACGTCCTCGTCATCCCACTGCCCGGCCGTGATCACCTGCACTGCGAGATCGGCATCGGCGATCGCCGCGTGCACGGCCCGGTTCAGGCTACGGTTGATCGCGCGCTTCGCCTCGCGGTGCAAGCCTGGCGTGTCGAGATAGAGAATCTGGCCGCCAGCGGAATTGGCGATGCCGAGGATGCGTTGCCGGGTGGTATGCGAGCGCGGCGTCACGATCGACAGGCGGGCGTCGATCAGCGCATTCAAAAGCGTGGACTTGCCTACATTCGGACGTCCGACGATGGCCACACTTCCGCAGCGGAACGGATCACTCATGCGGTGTCGGCACCGTCAAGCCTCGCCAACGCGGCTTCGGCAGCCTCTTGCTCCGCAGCGCGCCGGCTGCCACCCCCGCCCTCGAAACGTGCCGCGTGCGGATATTCGACCACGCACACCGCCTCGAACCGGCGCGCGTGTTCCTCGCCGAGTTCTGCCAGCAACTCGTAATGGGGCAATGGATAGCCATGGCCTTGCAACCACTCTTGCAAACGGGTCTTGGGGTCCTTCTGCGGCGGTCCAGCGCCGTCCAGCGGCTTGGCGAATATCCTGTGCAACCAGTCTCGGCATGCGTCGTAACCGCCATCACGGTAAATCGCTGCCACCAGAGCTTCAAAAGCATCGGCGAGGATGGAATCGCGCCTGAAGCCACCGCTCTTCAGTTCCCCGGAGCCGAGTTTGAGTTCGTCGCCGAGATGCAGTTCACGTGCACGCTCGGCCAGCGCCGGTTCGCTCACGAGTTGCGCGCGCAATCGCGAAAGCTCGCCCTCATCGGCGCGTGGGCGCGCGTCGAAAAGCATTTCCGCGACCACCAGATTGACCAGCGCATCGCCGAGAAACTCCAGCCGTTCGTTGTGGGGACGTCCGACGCTGCGATGGGTAAGCGCGAGTTGCAGTAGCTCTTCGTCGACGAAGCGGTAGCCGAGTTTCACGTTACTCCTGCGCCGGCCCCTGCAAGGGCACCGATTTCTGGAAATGCACCAGAAAGTCGATGTTGTAGATCCACGGGATCTTCTTGTCGTAACTCAGGTTCAGCAACTTGCCGCCATGCTGGCCGGGCACCACAGTGATGTTACCCACAGCGATATCGTCGTCGGCAAAGTACTGGGAAAGCTGTTGCGTCTCGAGTTGCCGGTGTATTTCGTCCATACTCACGTCGCTCGACGAGTTGATCTGCGTAGCCACTGTATTCAACGCCTTGGCCACGTTCAAGTAATCCATGTAGGCTGGCACCAGCTTCATCGCGGTATAAGCGAAAAACGCCGCAATGATCAAGATGATCACGAACCCGATCAGGGTAATGCCCGATTGACGTTTCATGGAGTCGCCCCTTCAGACTTCGGTTGAAAATCCGACTGTTTTCGGCCCACGCCGCAACACGCGCCATCCGCTGCATCCTGCCGCGCGACCAGAGCTTAATGCAACACGGTGCCGATGCGGTGCCAATCGGCAAGACTGAACCAGATCAGGAATGCCTTCCCGGCCAGGTTCTGTTCCGGCACGAAGCCCCAGAACCGGCTGTCCTCGCTATCGTCACGGTTGTCGCCCATCGCGAAATAGTACCCTTTCGGAACTTCCCACCGACAGCCACCGTCGGGTACAGGGGTGCCCCCCGAGCCAAGGCAGTTGTACATCTCGGTGTATCCAAAGTGCAAGGTGTGGTGCTCGACGCCGTTCAAATCCTCCACGTACTCCGTCACCGGCGACATGTTCGGGTTTTCTTCCATCTGGATGCTGACCTTGTCGGTACCATGGTACGGCCCTGCCAGGGTCTGCGGAACTGGCTTGCCGTCGATATAGACCTGCTCACCCCTGACCGTGATGGTGTCGCCTGGAATCCCGATGATGCGCTTGATGTAGTCCTCGGGGGGGACAGGCGTGACACAGCTCGGGTCGCCTCCACGCACCACCGCGCCGTCGGGACGGCGGCACGTATATCCGGGATAACGGAACACCGCGATATCGCCACGCTTCGGCTCTCCGGTGTCGAGGATCTTCGTGTCGGTCACCGGCAAGCGCAGGCCGTAGGCGAATTTGTTGACCAGCACGAAATCGCCGACCAGCAGGGTCGGCATCATCGAACCCGAAGGTATCCTGAACGGCTCGAGCAGGAAGGTGCGAAACAACAGCACCGCCAGGATCACCGGGAAGAACGAGCGTGCGTAATCGACCAGTAGAGGCTCGTGCGGCTTGACCCCTTCGGCGGCGGCTCGCTCCCGGCGCTTGCGCGCGAATACGAATCGGTCGACGATCCAGATCACGAAAAACGCGGCGGTGATCAACAGCAGCGCCAGCGCGAAGTCGGAGCTCTGGTACCAGATGTACAGGCAAGCGGCGACAATCGCCAGCAGCGCCACAATACCCCAGAAATCTTTCTTCATCCGTTTTCCTCGATCGCGCGCTTTCGCGCAGGGCCGCCGAAGCGATATTCGTTGCACTCACACAGGCGGCAACAGTGGCTTTGGTTACCCCGTGGACGCCGCCGTCCGATGTCGGGAGCCTCATGCCTCCAAGTCCGAGTCACGGGTCCCGAGTCGGCAACCTGCGTCCAGGCTCTTACTTGTCCGTCCGCAACACGGCGAGAAACGCTTCCTGCGGTATCTCCACGCGACCAACCATCTTCATGCGCTTCTTGCCTTCCTTCTGCTTCTCCAGCAATTTCTTCTTGCGGCTGACGTCTCCGCCGTAGCACTTGGCCAGCACGTTCTTGCGCAGTGCCTTCACCGTTGATCGCGCGATGATTTGTGCGCCGACCGCGGCCTGGATCGCCACGTCGAACATTTGCCGCGGGATCAATTCGCGCATCCGCTCGACCAGATCGCGGCCGCGCCAATCAGCCTGCGCACGATGCACGATCAGGCTGAGCGCGTCCACCCGGTCGCCGTTGATCAGCACGTCCACGCGCACGAACGGGCCTGGCTCGAACCGGTCGAAGTGGTAGTCCATCGAGGCGTAACCGCGACTGACCGATTTCAGCCTGTCGAAGAAGTCCAGCACCACCTCGGCGAGCGGCAACTCGTAGCTGATGCGGACCTGGCTTGCCATATATTGGATCGAGCGCTGCACGCCACGCTTTTCCTCGCACAGCGTGATCACGCTGCCGACGTACTCGGGCGGCGTCAGGATATCGGCGACGATGATCGGCTCACGGACTTCCTCCACCATCTGCGATACCGGCAGCTTGGCAGGATTGTCCAGCATCAGCGTGCCGCCGTCGGTCTTGAGGACTTCGTAAACCACGGTCGGCGCAGTGGAGACCAGATCCAGATCGTATTCTCGCTCCAGCCGTTCCTGCACGATCTCCATGTGCAGCATGCCCAGAAACCCGCAGCGAAAACCGAAACCCATCGCTTCGGAAGATTCGGGCTCGAAAAACAGCGCAGCGTCGTTGAGGCGAAGTTTGTCGAGCGCCTCGCGCAGCGCTGGAAAATCGTCGGTTGCAACGGGGAACAGGCCAGCGAAAACGCGCGGCTGGATGTGCTGGAACCCGGGTAGCGGCTTTGAAGCGGGGTCACCGGCCAAGGTCAGGGTGTCGCCGACCGGAGCGCCGTGCACGTCCTTGATCGAGGCGCAAACAAACCCGACTTCGCCGGCGCCGAGCCGGCCTGTCCTCTTGCGCTTGGGTGTGAACACACCGACCTGCTCGACCTCATGCGCGCGTCCGGTGGACATCACCAACAGCTTGTCGCGCGGCCTGATCTCGCCCTGCATCACCCGCACCAGCGACACCACGCCGAGATAATTGTCGAACCAGGAATCGATGATCAGCGCCTGCAGTTTGTCGGTGCCGCGCGGCTTGGGCGGCGGGATGCGCGCCACAATTGCCTCGAGAACGTCCACCACGTTCTCGCCTGTCTTGGCGCTGATCGCGACCGCATCGTCGGCGTGGATGCCGATCACCGCTTCGATTTCCTCTTTCACTTTCTGGATGTCGGCGGTAGGCAAGTCGATCTTGTTCAGGACCGGCACCACTTCCAGCCCCATCTCGACCGCGGTGTAACAGTTGGCGACCGACTGCGCCTCTACACCTTGCGCGGCGTCCACCACCAGCAGCGCACCCTCGCAGGCAGCAAGCGAACGCGAAACCTCGTAACTGAAGTCCACGTGTCCGGGCGTGTCGATGAAATTCAATTCGTAGGTCTCGCCATCCCGCGCGGTGTAAGGCAGCGACACCGAGCGCGCCTTGATCGTTATGCCGCGCTCACGCTCGATCGGGTTGTCGTCCAGTACCTGCGCAGCCATCTCGCGCTCGGTGAGACCACCGCAAATCTGGATGATGCGGTCGGCCAGCGTGGACTTGCCGTGATCGATATGGGCGATGATGGAGAAGTTGCGGATCTGCTGCATGGGCACCGTCGCATGAGGTCGCGCGCGGCAAACCGCGTCCGCGCAACGCAAAGCGAGCCATTATGCCATGCGAGGCCCTTCTCCCTCGTCGTGGAGAGGGAGAAGGGCGAACGGACCTACATTTGCGCGAACTTGAATGTAGCCCCGCTCGGATCCACGGCCTGCTTCACGGCAGCCTCATCGGCCTTGTCGCCGATGAACAGTACCACCACGCCCTTGAAAGACCCTGGTGACGCCTGCTTGAACGCGGATTCAAGCACTTGGGCCGTGGTGGACGAACTCGGGCCGCCGGCCGCGATCATGTTGCCCGGCAGTACCGTCGCCGCAACAACAGTATCGATCTGGTCCTGGACCCGGCTGAGGGTCTCCGCAGCAGACGAAGCGCTGGCCGGGCCAGCCGCCGTGCCGGTTGCAGCGGCCGATGTACCGACTGCGGGCACGAAGTACATGTACGGGTTGTTGGTGATGTCGCCCATGTTGTCCTGGACGACCTGACTGAGATAGTCCTGCCAACCCTTCATGCAGTCTGGAGCACCCGTGGCACAGTTCGGTCTGGTCGCCTTTGCCTCGGTGGTCGTACTAGCCTGCTTGTTGTTGTTGCAGGCACTCAGTCCCAGGGTGCCGAGCAATGCGATCGCTGCAATGAAAAGGAATTTGCGGATCATGACAATCACCTCGATGACTTGCGTGGAACGGCGGTATCAGCCTGCCCCCCGGGATCACGCCGACGCTGGCGCAATGCCTTCTGGACAGCCGGATGTACAAAATCGGAAACATCGCCGCCGAGGCTGGCGATTTCTCGCACCAGCGACGAAGAAATGAAGCTCCACTCTTCCGCTGGCGTCAGGAAAAGTGTTTCGGCCTGCGGAATCAGGTGACGGTTCATGCTGGCCAACTGGAATTCGTATTCGAAGTCGGAGACCGCGCGCAGGCCACGCAGGATCACGCCGGCGTCGCATTCAGCCACGAAACGGGCCAGCAGCGTATCGAAACCCCGCACCTCGACGTTGGCAATGTCAGCCAGCGCAAGCTGCGCCAGCTCCACCCGTTCGTCCAGTTCGAAACGCGGGGTTTTCCCGCTCGATCGCGCAACCGCGACGATCACCCTGTCGAACAAGGGCGCTGCGCGCGCCACCAAGTCGCTGTGGCCATGGGTGATCGGGTCGAAAGTGCCCGGATACACCGCGATGTGCCGTTTGGATCGAGTTGGCTTGTCGCTCCCCATGGCCCATTGTGCCACCTTGCGGCGCCGACGTGGCATCTCGACCAAACCGTGCGGTGGGTCACACGACCGGCGCCCCGGTACGGAACAGCGTCGCCCGCACCGCGCCAGCATCACGCTGTCGATGAATGCGCCAGCGTGCGGGCGCCTTCCACGCGTCGGTCGTGCCGGCCTCGACATATATCCACGCCGCCGGCGCCAACCAGCCGTTCGTATCCAACGACGACGCCGCATTTCCCCAGACCGCTTCGCCAAACGGCGGGTCCAGCAACACGATGTCGAAACGTTCGGGCGGCGGCTCCGCCAGCGCTTGCAAGGAATCGATGCAACGCACGTTCCCTGCATCCTGGTGCAGGCGGCCGAGATCCGCCTCAATCGCTGCTGCCTGCACGCGGTCACGCTCGAAAAAAAGCGCCGTTCGCGCACCGCGCGACAGCGCCTCGATACCCAGTGCGCCAGTACCCGCAAACGCGTCCAGCACGCATGCGCCTTCGATCACGGGCGCGAGCCAGTCGAACAGGGTCTGGCGCAACCGTTGCGGCGTCGGCCGCAGCCCCGGCACAATCGGTACCGTCAGGCGCGATCCGCGCAAATGGCCGCCGATGATGCGCACGCGCCCCGGCGGGATGGCATCACCGTTGCGTTTATTCATGGGCTGTTGGAGAAGTCATGCCATGGGCCCTGTACCGTGGAACTTTCGGCCATGCATGGCAACCTTGGCGGTTTTGGCCAGTCTGGCGTTTTCCCGAGTCGGGACCGTCGCTTGTCTGGTTGCCCTCCAACGCGGCGATCAGGGATCGATCGCACATGTTTCGGTACGGCTGGCGTTGGGATGCCGGTGTTAGCATTTGCCCGATGAGTTCCCCGACGTGAACACGATGCCGAATCTCTGGACCAAACTGGCCGGTCGCAAGCAAAACGCCGAACCGTTGCCGACCCCCTCCGGCGCCGACGAATCCAAGCCTGGTGCGGACGAGGATGCCTCTTCGCAGAGGATACCGGCACGACCGGAATCCGGACCACCGGCATGGCAGGACCCGGTGCTTCCGAACATGGCCGCCAGCCCGGATGATCTCTCCGTATCCGGGGCACGGCCGCGCCGCGGCTGGCGCGAGCGGCTTTCAGGAAGCGGTTTCGCCCGTGGGCTGTCCTCGCTGTTTTCTCGCAATCCAGCGCTTTCCGACGAACTTCTTGACGAGCTTGAAATCACCCTGCTGTCCGCGGATGTCGGGGTCGCCGCCACCAGCGAGTTGGTTGACGACTTGCGCCGCCGCATGCACAAGCGCGAATTCGCCGACGCCGCCGCATTGCGCGAGGCTCTCCGCAAACGCCTGACGACTTTGCTGGAGCCGGTTGCGCGGGCGCTGGACGTTGGCACCGGCAAACCGTTCGTGATGCTCGTGGTCGGGGTCAATGGAGTCGGCAAGACCACCACCATCGGCAAACTCGCACGACGTTTCGTGCATGAAAAACGCGATGTCCTGCTTGCGGCCGGCGACACCTTCCGCGCTGCCGCGGTCGCGCAATTGCAGGAATGGGGCGGACGCCTCGGCGTGCAGGTATGCGCGCAGGGGCAGGGAGCAGATTCGGCCAGCGTGATTTTCGACGCCCTGCAGATGGCCGTCGCGCATCGCAGGGATGTATTGATCGCGGATACGGCGGGCCGCCTGCATACGCGTTCGGGGCTGATGGAGGAGCTGGCCAAGGTCAGGCGCGTACTGGGCAAACTGGATGCCGACGCGCCGCACGAGGTGCTGATGGTGATTGACGGCACCACTGGCCAGAACGCGATCAACCAGGTGCGCCAGTTCATCGGCTCGGTCGGCGTGACCGGCCTCGCGGTTACCAAACTCGACGGCACGGCCAAGGGCGGTGTGGTGTTTGCTTTGGCGCGCGAGTTCGGGCTTCCGATCCGGTACGTGGGTCTGGGCGAACGCGCGGAGGATCTGCGCGTGTTCGACGCGCGTGCCTTCGTCGACGGGCTGCTCCCGGCAGGCGCCTGATCATCCGTGCCTGCATCCGCGCCACCGTCGCGGCATTTCCTGCGCTGGATCGTGGTGGTGGTGGTTGCTGTACTGATCGCGCTGGCGCTGGCGCTGGTGATATACATCTACAGGCTACTGCAGCCGCAGCGCTTCACCGCGTTGCTCGAGAGCGACCTCGCCGCCGCCGGCCTCAGATTGAACATGCAGTCACCGGCGCAACCCGCGCTGTTTCCGCGCCCTGCGTTGAAGTTGCATGGCTTCAGCCTGACCAATATCGGATCGGATACTCCCGTACTGCAGGCAAGCGGCGCCACCATCGTGGTGCCCTGGCATGCGCTATGGCACGGCGAAGTTGCGATCGAACGCGTGGACGTGGATGCGCCACGCATGGACCTCGGCGAACTCGGATCGCTGCTCGCACGATTACCCCAACACGCCGGACCGCCACGCCTCCCGACCATTGCGACCGGGGTCCACATGAGCCAGGGCACGCTCACGCGCAACGGCTCGCCGCTGCTGTTCGATTTCAGCATCGAGACTGGTGCGCTGGCGCCCGGCCAGCAATTCAGGCTCGACGCATCCGCGCGCAGTTCCGCTGGTCGCCGCCTTGTCGCCAACGTGACCACCGTACCTTCGGCGGTCCACGACGGCGTCATCGACTTCGATTCCCTGCAAATCCACCTGACCGAACAAGGTGGCGCGTCGCTGCTCCTCCACGGTCAGGGAAGCTGGCATGGCGGTGAGAATCTCGTCCTGCAACTCACGGGCACATTGCGTCATCGGGCACTGGCGCCGGCCGCCGCAACGACGAAAGCCAAAGTTGCAGCGAGCGCCGAATCCACCGCAACCGCATCCACCACCCAAACCGGCCCGACTGTTGCCGACAAGGTTGCGGTTGACGTACTGCCCGCTCGCGGAGGCACCCCCTTGACCGCCGCGCTGAAACTCGACGGCGACGACGCACACATCGACATGCGCCTGCAACCCACCCAGTTCGGTTCATGGTGGAATCGGCTGTTGACGGCCGCGCCCGGAAAGCCGCCCGGATCGCTGCCGTTCACCGGCAAGGCGCAGGTGCGCGAACTCGACCTCGGCTGGCTCAAGGCCACCGGCCTTCGCATCGACGCCGGACCCGACCTTGCTCCAGCGTCCGCCGCGTCGACCGTGCCCGTCCCGGCGTCCGCCGCGTCCATCGCGCACTGATCCAGTGGACGGCTTCGCGCGACGCCTGCTCGACTGGTACGACCGGCACGGCCGCCACGACCTGCCTTGGCAACACCCGCGCACACCTTACCGGGTGTGGGTTTCCGAAGTGATGCTGCAGCAAACGCAGGTCGCGACGGTCATCCCGTACTTCCACCGCTTTGTCGATGCGCTGCCGGACCTTCGCGCGTTGGCTGCCGCCGATGAAGACAAGGTGCTGGCGATGTGGTCGGGACTCGGCTACTACCGGCGTGCGCGTCACCTGCACTCGGCAGCGCAGCTGTGCAAAACGCGGCACGACGGACGGCTGCCGCGCGATTTCGAAGCGCTGGCCGCGCTGCCCGGCATCGGGCGTTCTACCGCCGGTGCGATCCTCGCGCTGGCGCACGAACAGCGCCACGCCATTCTCGATGGCAATGTCAAACGCGTGCTGTGCCGTTACCACGGCGTGCACGGATGGCCAGGCGAGCGATCAATCGAAAACGCGCTGTGGGCACACGCCGAAGCGCATACGCCATCAACGCGCATCGCCGACTATGCCCAGGCGATCATGGACTTCGGCGCCACGTTGTGCACGCGCAGTCGGCCCGATTGCAACCACTGTCCGCAGCGACGTACCTGCGTCGCACATCGGGGTGACCTCACTGCATCGCTGCCGACGCCACAGCCCGCACGCGTGTTACCGCAAAGGCAAACGGTGTTCATCGTATTGCGCGATCGCCGCAATCGCGTCTTGCTGCAACGTCGTCCGCCACATGGCGTTTGGCCGGGATTGTGGAGCCTGCCAGAAGCGGCGAGCGAAAGCGACGCCAAGGCTGCCGCGATGCGATGGGCGAACCTCGAAGGCCATGCTGGCGATGTGCTGCCCGCGATCCGGCATACATTCACGCACTACAAGTTGCAGGCCTCGCCGATCGCATGGCGCGATGTACGCATCCGCCGCGCCGTTGCGGACGCACCGGATGTTCGCTGGTGTGATCGGGCAGAACTTGCGAAACTGGGCATTCCCGCGCCCGTGAGAAAGTTGATTTTGTGCGGTCTGCAATGATTGCCACTGCCCCATGCCGTCCACCGCAAGCCATCATCTTTGGCCAGCAACCACAGGAACGACCATCCTTGGCCGGATTTTCCACATCAGCCGTTCTCGATCGGATTCCAGCCTCATGACCCGGACTGTCTACTGCCAGAAACTGCAACGCGAAACCGAAGGTCTGGATCGGCCTCCATGGCCAGGCGACCTCGGGCAGCGCATTTACGATCACATCGGCAGGGAGGCATGGCAGCAGTGGCTCGACCGCCAGACCATGCTCATCAACGAAAACCGCTTGTCGCCGGTCGACCCCGCGACGCGCAAACTCCTTGCCACCGAGATGGAGCGGTTCCTGTTCGGAGACGACAACGGCGACTAACCGGCCGAACCGGCGGATGCCGCTTTCGCTTTGGCTGCGTCCTGTTTCATCTTCAACTCGTTCACCGGCACGATTTTCAGGATCTTGCAGCGCTGGTGATCGAAGGTCACGAAGTCGAAGTTGCGGTACAGCACGTTGTTTCTCGCGGTCATTCCAATGCCGTTCGCGAACGAGAGGTTGTTGCACGGCGTCTGCACGGTCAACAGGTACATCTGGTTGACCGCGAACCTGATCGCCAGCATGTCGGGCGCGAGATACTGAAAACCCTGGATCTGGTAATAGCGGACATGGTCCACGGGGGCTTCCGCGTAACGCTGGTAACGCGCAAGGTCGCGCGCTTCGCTGGGAGTTTGCTGTGCCCAGCCGGGCAATGCCAAGGATCCCGCAAGCACGATTGCGATACCCACGACTTTATGGAATGGTTTCATCCTGGTATCCCTCAACGCTGCGGCTGTTTTCTCACTATACTGCCGGTGCGGTTCGACGAATGACCAAACACTGACCGCCCGATACCAGCGACAGGAGCTATCCCGTCCGTGTCCCCCAATCCCAGGGCGCCCGCAGGGCCCGGCCCTTCCATCCAATCCTCGTCGCCACTACCGCCGTGGCTGGATTGGTTTGCGCGCCCGCTCTCGAAGCTGTCCACCAGCCGGTTCAACCTGCGCGCCGGCCTGACCAGCGACAGCGCGATCAGCCTCGTTCTGGTCGGCGCCGCGATCTGGTACGGCCACATGCGGGTAGCGGCAGCGGCGCTTACGGTGATCTTCGGGTTGTTCGCCTTCAGTTTCATCGAATATGCCGCGCACCGCTGGTTGTTCCATGGCCGCACCGGCCCGTTCGAGGCCGGCCACAACAACCACCACCTGGATCCGCTCGGCTACGACGCCCTGCCGTTCTTCATGCCACCGCTTTTCATGTGCGCACTGGCCGCAATTTTCGCGCTGGCGATGCCGGTCGGGTACGCGCTGTTGCTGGCGGGCATCATCGCAGCCGGCTACGCCGCTTACGGGTTGAGCCACGTCGTGATCCACGTGCGCCGTTTCAAGAGCCCCTTGATGCGCCGTTGGGCGGGTTTCCACAACATCCACCACTATCACCCGGAAACCAACTTCGGCGTTACCACCGGGCTGTGGGATGTGCTGCTGGGTACCTGCTACCACCAGCGCAAGCCGCGAGCCGCCCCGACTGCCCACGCTTGAGTTGATGGCGTCTATCCCCGTCAACATGGCCCTGTGGCAACGTTTCGGCGTGAGACTGATGCGCAGCCGTTTGCGTGCCGGAGGTATGCATGGATCGTCGTGATTTCCTGAAAACCGCCAGCCTGACTGCCCTCGCCGCCGGCGTTCCACTCGGTGCGGATGCGTTCACGGCCGCAATGGCAACCGGAGAAACATCGGCCGCGACCATGCCGGTATCATCCGCTAAAGCGGACTACACCTTGCGCATTGCCCATGGCGTACTGGAGCTCGGGCCCAAACGGTTCGTATCGACCACGCTCTACAACGGCGACTTCCCCGGTCCCTTGCTGCGCTTCGAGGAAGGCAAACCCACCGTCGTCGACATCTTCAACGATACCGACCATGACGAACAGGTGCACTGGCACGGGCAGTTTCTTCCCGACAGCGTGGACGGCGCCTTCGAGGAGCGCACGCCGCCGGTGCCCGCGCACGGACACCGGCGGGAAATCTTCACGCCCAAGCCGGCCGGGTTGCGCTTTTACCACACGCATGTACGCGGCGGCGTCGATCTGGCGCGTGGTACCTACACCGGCCAGGCCGGCCCCGTATACATAGAACCGAAACGGGACCCGGGCGCGTACGACCGCGAAGTGTTCCTGACACTCAAGGAATTCCAGCCCTATCTCAACAGGGTCGATGACGACACGCCTTTCATGGTGCCCAAGGGCATGGACATGGATCTGGTCACCATCGCCGCACATTCCGACCCGAACGCGGGCAAGGTGTCACCCGGCTATGAACTTGCATGGGAGTCGTTCTCCATCAACGGCAAGATGCTCGGCCACGGCGAACCGGTCCGCGTCAAACGCGGTGAACGCGTCATGCTTCACGTCGTCAACGCCAGCGCCACAGAAAATCGCAGCCTCGCGCTGCCCGGCCACACTTTCAAGGTGATCGCACTCGATGGCAATCCGGTGCCGCACACCGCCGAAGTGCCAGTACTGTGGCTGGGCACCGCCGAACGCGTTTCCGCGATCGTCGAGATGAATCATCCCGGCGTGTGGGTGCTCGGCGATACCGCCGATTCCGATCGCGAGAGCGGCATGGGCATCGTGGTCGAATACGCGGGCGCCAGCGGCAAGCCGCAGTGGCAGGCACCACCGGCGGACTTCAAGTGGGATTACCGCCTGTTCGCGGATCCCAAACGGAAAATCCAGATGCCCGACGAGATCATCGACATGGTCATCACCTCGCGCCAAAGCGCCGCGCGGGGTTTCGACCTGTGGTCGATCAACGGCGTTCCCTACGACTGGAAGACGATGCCGGTGACACGCAATCTCAAGCTCGGCAGCCGTTACCGGCTGCGTTACCGCAACGCCAGCGACGACATCCACCCTCTGCACCTGCATCGCCACACCTTCGAGATCACCAATATCATGGGCCATCCGACCGCAGGGCTCATGAAGGACGTGGTGCTGGTGCCGCCGTTCCAGACCACGGAAGTCGACTTCACCGCCGACATGCCCGGCCTGACGCTGTGGCACTGCCACATGCAGGATCACATGGACTTCGGGTTCATGGTGCTGTTCAACACGGTCTGAGGTACTTCTGACGCACAGGCGGACTGACGCCTGAACGCGATATTCCTGCTACACATCCCGATTACATCCCCGCATGTATGGTGGTTGACTGCAAAAACGGCAGTTACCGAATGGAGGTGATCATGAAAATGATGAAGAAGGCGCTTGTAATCGGCGTGACCGGCGCACTGGCGATTGGGCTCTCTTTCGCGGCATTCGCAGAGGGCGACGTCGGGACCGAAATCAGTACCGCGCATACTCATGCGGTGTACGCCAAGCAGGCGACTTCGGTCGCCGTATCCCACGTCCACCTTCACCATGTGATCAACTGTCTGGTCGGGCCGAAAGGAACGGGCTTCGATGCCAAGCAAGCCGACCCTTGCAAGGGCCAGGGCAACGGGGCGCTGCCCGACTCGGCGGGTGACGCCGCCTTGCACAGCAAGCTCGAAACTGCGCTGAGCGAGGCGCAGACGGGCCTGAAAGCCAATGACCTGGCCACCGTGCATAGCGACGCAAACAAGGTAGCCTCGACCCTGATGTCCGCTGATCCGGCAGGCAAACCCAAGGCAAGTAAAGACAAGTCATCCTGGTAAGGCGGACCCCACCCGGCATCCACGCGGCCACGAGCTGACCCTGACCGCGTGGATGGGTGAACCGGCGCGCTCAGAACATTCGCGACAATTGACATGAATCAGCACTCGGTCCGCCGTGCGAACCGAAACTGCGGTGCTTTGAGAAGGAGCCCTGCAATGCCGAGTCGCCACACCCAGGTTTCGACGAACATCCTGGACGCCGTCGGCAACACCCCGTTGCTGGAAATCGACGGCGTGTTCGTCAAGTGCGAGTTCCTGAATCCGTCCGGATCGATCAAGGCACGCATCGCCAAATACATCATCGAACGCGCGGAGCAGACCGGCGCGATCAAGCCGGGCGACACCATCGTCGAGGCCACCAGCGGCAATACCGGCAATGCGTTTTCGATGGTGGCCGCGGTCAAGGGTTACCGGATGATCGTGGTGATGCCGGAAGGGTTGTCCAGCGAACGCGTCGCGATTTCGCGCGCATTCGGTGCGGAGGTCCTGTTCTGCGGCACGTTCCATGTCAATGACGCGCTGAAGCGCGCACGCGAACTCGGCCAGCAACCGGGGTTCTTTTTTCCCGGCCAGTTCGAGTCGGAATGGAACGTCGACGAAAACCGCGAGATCCTCGGCCCGGAAACCCTCGCGCAATTGCCGGATGGCCGTATGCCGGATGCCTTCGTGCACGGAGTCGGCACCGGCGGCACCCTGATCGGCGTCGGGCAGGCATTCCGCAAGGTCAATCCGGACGTGCGCCTGTTCGCGATGGAGCCATCTGAATCGTGCACGCTGCTGTGCGGCGAAGTGGCGCTGCACCAGATCGAAGGCATTTCGGACGGCTTCGTGCCGGGCATCTTCGCGCGCCACCGCGACCTCGTCAGCGACATGCTGAGCGTATCCAGCACCGAAGCTGTCGCCGAGATGCGCAAGCTGGCAAGCACCCGTGGCCTGTTCTGCGGCCCGAGTTCCGGCGCTCACATGATCGCCGCGCGCCGTGTGCGCGAACAATATCCAGAACTCAAGACCGTCTTGACGATCCTCGACGACGAGGGCGAGAAATACCTGCACGACTTCTTCATGCACCCGGCGCCGGGTACCGACAAGCCGGTACCGTTCCACTGACGGAACCGAACGCTGTCCCTGGCAGTTGATCCCGCCTTCGGCATCCCCATTTCCATGCAGGCGAAGATCGAACAGGAGCAAACGATGACCCAGCGACTCAATTACGCCAAGGCCTCGCCCGAGGGATTCAAGGCGATACGCGCCCTGCAGGAACACGTTGACAACTGCGGAATCGAACACCCGTTGCTGGAACTCGTGAAATTGCGCGCCTCGCAGATCAACGGCTGCGCGTATTGCCTCGACATGCACAGCAAGGACGCGCGCGCCGCCGGCGAAACCGAGCAGCGTCTGTACCTGCTCGACGCATGGCGCGAATCGCCCTTCTACAGTGAGCGTGAACGCGCTGCGTTGGCATGGACCGAGGCACTGACGCGCATTTCGAAAAACGATGTCCCCGACGCCCTTTACGAAGAAGCTCGCAAACAATTCAGCGAGAAGGAACTGGTCGACCTCTCGCTTGCGATCATCGCGATAAATGGCTGGAACCGCCTGGCCATCCCGTTTCGTTCAGAGCCCGGCCATTACCAGCCCCGCACTCACGAAAAAAATGCCTGACGGTTTGATGGCGCTGACTTCCGCAAGGACGCTGAGCAACTCCAACGTGCTGCAGCACGCCACTCAACAACAGCTCTAGTCGCAACGACTGCGCAGCGGTGAACTGCCGTAGAGTTTCCGGGAAGTAGGCTCCGGAATATGGTGTGGCCGGCCCTGAATCATGTTGCTTTACAGCGCCGCGAAAAGTTCCAGATGTGCGACTTTCGCGTGCGGTTCGGCCTTGACCACGACGGCCTCTCCGTCACTGGTGACCTTGACACCGCTGGCGTTGCCAAGCGTTACCCGCAATGGCTGCACGGACTGATACGTCCGCGACTCACCGGGGTGCAGAATACGGGAGTCGATTATGTGACCGTCGGCGCTCGTGATCTCGACCCAGGAGTTGCCGGATGCTTGCAGGGTAAGCACGTGCTGGCGCCCGGTGAGCTTTTGCCGGGTGCCCAGTTTGGCACGCAGGATAGTCAGCGTGTAATTGGTCGGGTCTGCCTTGACGAGAAGTCCAATCTCACGGCTGGCTTCGTCGAAATTGTTCGCCGCAATGGAGTGCTCAACTTGGGCGGCCGCATACGGAAACGACTCCCGTAGTGCATCCTTGGCCACACGGTTATTCGAATCCTTCTGCAGCGCCACCTCGTAGAATTCGATCGCATTGTCAGACGCCGGAGCCACCAAGTGTCCGTGGATATACGCGTTTTGAGCAGCCGCCAACAACTCGGCGACAGTCATCTCGTGCAACTTCGTCTTGCTGACTTGCGCGTGCCGCGGCATCGGCGCCGCTGTCGAGTTGGACACGGCAGCCATCGCAGGCAGAACGCCGAAAAGGAGCAAAGCCGCGCCTGCCGTCATGGCGCGGACCGAACGTCGGCCTGTTCTTGTTGCTGAAACAGTGTGCTCGTTCATTTGATGCTCCTGGTGAAACAGGCAAATCCGTGGGCCATAATCGTGCGAATGATCCGTAATGCTGGAAACTCTGGGTGAGGCAGAGCATCCCGCGTGCCACTCGGCGCCGAATTGATGATTGTTTACAGAGCAGCCGTGAAACCGGAACGGTGTGGTGATGGCCTCGTTTTCCCGGGCCACATGGGGGCGGGGCCTTGGGGACCCTTCCGTCGCGTTGCGCACGCGGTCCCTGCCAGCGACGGCCACGGTGAACGGCCAGCCACCCGGGACGATGCGAGCAACCCGACCACATGGGCGATTCGCGCATCGACGTACGTCGAGCCAAGAATGCCGATTCGATAATTCAGAGAAAAATGGTGGCAGGCGCGCCAAGGATCAGGTGCAAAGCCGACGCCGCGGGCGTCACTCAGCGACGCGTTCAATCAACTCTGGCCCTTCGTTGCCTGGCCGCTTGGCGGCATCGCTCACGCGCCAATAGTCCAGGCATTCGCCAAACTCCGGCGGCGCGAACTGTGCCAATGCATCGCGCCCTGCGATCTCCGGATCAAGCCATTCCAGCACGTGCTCGTTCGGCACCATCACGGGCGTTCGTTCGTGGACCTTGGCGACGGGATCCACGGGCTCGCGCGTCAGGATCGAGAAGCCTTCCTCTTTTGCGATGGCGCCGAGGAACAGGGGTGATTCATCCTTGGGCCGGAAGAAGTACCACGGCCGGTACTTTTCGGTCTTCGCGCCCTTCGGCTCATAGAACCCGTTCGCCAGCACCACGCAACGGTGGTGGTCGAAGTGCCCCCGGTAATCAGGCACCCGGTGTGCGGTCTCACTGCGCACATTGATCCGGTTGCCGCGCGAGGTCGGGAAGGCCCATTTGTGCTCAGCGAGTGACATATCCCCGTTCACATCGAATGCGGCGATCCATGTTTTGGTGCCCGGCGGGATGTTGTAGCGAGGGCCATCATCGTGCAGCTTCGCGAGCAGGTCGGCATCTGCCTCGCTGCCGAGCGATTCGAGCCAGTCGGTAAGCGGCTGGTAACGGGCATAGCGTCCGCACATGGCGCCCAGCATGGCATGAAAACGCTGGCGTCTCACGGTGGGCGACGGTGCTAGGCTGGAATGCTCGCTTGCAATCCGGAGCCACCCATGACCCTCTCCGTTGCCCGTCCCGAAGATCACCATTCCGTGACGGGTGCACCCATTCCGGTGGTCGCCAGCACCACCTCCGCGATTCCGCTAATGCTGTACTCGGTGCCTGCCGGTTTCCCATCGCCCGCGGACGATTACATCGAGGACGTGCTGGACTTGAACCGGCACCTAATCCGGCAAGGCCACGAGGCCGCGACCTTCGTGCTGCGGGTCTCCGGCTGGTCGATGCTGGGTGCGGGGATCCATGATGGCGATGAGATCGTGGTCGATCGCGCGATCGAACCCCGTCCCGGCCACGTGGTGATCGCGATCCGCCACGGCGAGCTGACCGTGAAGCGCCTCAAGGTACACGCGGGCAAGCTCCTACTGGCCCCCGAGAACCCGCACTTCTCCGAGATCGAGCTCAAGGACGGCGAGGAATGGTCGATCTGGGGGGTGGCGACACGGGTGCTGCACAAGCTCTAGCCATGCGTCGTATCGCGCACATCGATGTCAACGCTTTCTATTGTTCCTGCGAGCGCGTGTTCCGGCCCGATCTTGCCGAGACGCCGCTGGTGGTCCTGAGCAACAACGATGGCTGTGTGGTGGCGCGAGATGCCAAGGTGAAGGCCCTGGGTGTCCCGATGGGCATGCCCTGGTTCCAGATGAAGGACACCGCCAGGCAACACGGGATCGTGGCCTTCAGCAGCAACTACACCTTATATGGTGATATGAGCCGCAGGGTCATGGATGTCCTTGCGCAGTTCTCGCCGGACCAGGAGGTCTACTCGATCGATGAGAGCTTTCTGGACCTGACCCCACAACCTCACCTCCATGGTGAGACGGTGGCCAAAGCCATCCGCCAGCGCGTGAAGCAGTGGACCGGGCTGCCGGTCTGCGTCGGGATCGGAGCCACCAAGACCCTCGCCAAGCTCGCCGACTGGATCGCCAAGCACGATGACACGAAAGACGGGGTGTGCGACCTCACGGCGATGCCGCGAACCGAGCTCGACGCGCGGCTGGCCAAGATCGAGGTGCGGGAAGTCTGGGGTGTCGGAAGGCGTCTAGCCGAACGCCTGCGCGAAGATGGCATCTTCACCATCGCGGACCTGCGTGCTGCGGACCCACGGCGCATCCGCAACCGTTACAGCGTGACCTTGGAACGCACTGTGCGTGAGCTACAGGGCACCGCGTGCATCGACCTTGAAGAAGTCGCACCCCCCAAGCAGCAGATCATTGCCTCACGATCATTCGGGGCACCGGTCTATACCCTGCAGGAACTGGCCGAGCCAATTCGGCAATACATGGGCCGCGCGGCCGAGAAGTTGCGCCGCCAGGGCAGCGTCGCCGGATCGGTGGGCGCATGGATCGAGACCAACCGCTTCCGTGAGCAGGATGCGCAGTATTCACCCTCGCTCACCCTCACGATGCCGGCGCCGAGCGACGATACCGTCGTGCTGATCCAATGGGCGCAGCGGGTGTTGCGCCGCATCTACCGGGAAGGCTATCGCTATGTCAAAGCCGGCGTGATGCTGCTCGACCTGCGTGAGCGTAACGTCGAGCAACAGCGACTGTTCGAGGTGAAGGGCCGGGACCATGGCGAGTGTAGGCAGGCTCTCATGCGCACGCTCGACCGGGCGAACGCGAAATGGGGCAAAGGAACGTTGGGTGTAGGCACCGCAGGGCTTGCTGCACCACGCGCATGGACCATGCACCGTGAAAACTTGTCGCCGTGTTACACGACGCGGTGGCGAGAACTGCCTGTCGTCCACGCTTGATACGCGCGCAACCATCAAACGAAGCTACTACTGCTTACGACCC
>JBOHYR010000102.1:0-5962 GCA_050737995.1 Rhodanobacteraceae bacterium | reverse complement strand
CCACGCGCATGGACCATGCACCGTGAAAACTTGTCGCCGTGTTACACGACGCGGTGGCGAGAACTGCCTGTCGTCCACGCTTGATACGCGCGCAACCATCAAACGAAGCTACTACTGCTTACGACCCCAAGCCGTCACTGGTGACAGTCTGCTTCTTGGCAATCTGGTGCCGGCGAGCCTCGACATCGGCGACAGGACCGCGCCGCATGGTGACGGAAGCCCCTAGGCGTTCATAGCCTGTGCCCCCAGCTTGCATTGGCTGTTGCGCGAGTACACTCCGCAGCACTGCAGGTCCATGCATCCCAACCTTGGGGCGATCGCTTGAAAGCAGGGGCGTTCTTTGGTGAGCTGAAGCGTCGCAACGTGCTGCGTGCGGCCGCGTTGTATATCGCCGCCGTGTGGGCACTCGCACAGGGCATCTCGCAACTCGGGTCCTCGATCGGCCTGCCGGATTGGACGACTCGCTGGTTTCTGGTCGCCTGCGTGATCGGCTTTCCGTTCTGGCTGGCCTTTGCGTGGTTCTACGAACTCACCCCGGGCGGCCTGAAGCGCGAGAGCGAGATTGCGCCACAAGACTCAATCACCGCGCATACCGGCAAGAAGTTTGACCGCTGGATCATCGCGGTCATGGCCGTGGCCATCATTCTGCTGGCCACCAACACTTTCGTACTGCACCGCGATGCTTCCAGCGTGGCCAACGCAGCCAATGCCAAAACTATTGCTGCCGAACTTGCCAAGGTGCCGCAGAAGTCCGTGGCCGTGCTGCCGCTTGCCAACGAAAGCGGCAACCCCAAGCAGCAATACTTCGTCGATGGGATGTCCGAAGAGCTGATCACCGACCTCATCCAGATCAACGGACTGAAGGTGATCGGCAAGGATTCCAGCTTCAAGTTCCGCAACTCCAAGGACAGCCCGGCGCAGATCGGCGCGACACTGGGCGTGGCCCACCTGATCCAGGGCTCGGTGTTCCAGGAAGGGGACCACATCCGCGTCGCGGTAACCCTGATCCGCGCGAAGGACGGCACGGGGGTGTGGTCACACACCTACGACGAACAACTGAAGGATGTCTTCACGATCCAGACCCAGATCGGTCATGCGGTGGCCGCGGCACTGAAGATCCAGCTACTGGGCAAGGCCATCGTCTCGACTGACAAGCCGCCGAGCGGCAATGTCGAGGCGTACCAGTTGATGCTGCAAGGGCGCGCGCTGGCCCGGCACCAGACCGAAGCCGGCTACCACCAAGGCATCGCGCTGTATCAGCAGGCGCTGAAGCTCGATCCGAACTACGCCTATGCCTGGGGCACGCTGTCCAATGCCTGGGTCAATCTGGGTATTACCTCTCTGACCGGCGACGCGCAGCAACAGGCGTACGCGCAAGCCCGCGTGGCGGCGGATAAGCAGCAACTGCTGGCGCCGAATACTGCGTTTACCCACTTGAATCGCGGTTACCTGTTGGCGAACGTCGACCACGATCCTGTGGGGGCGCTGGCCGAATACCAGCGGGCCTACGCGCTGGCGCCGAACGATGGCACCGTCATGAGTTTCCTTGCCCTCGGATATCAGACCCTCGGGCAACTGCAACCGGCGGCCGAACTGATGCGCAAAGCCATCGCCACCGACCCGCTGCGCCCCGACTTCTATGCCAATCTGGCTGGTGTCCTGTTGGGGCAAGGCCAGCTCGATGGTGCCGAGCAGGCGACCCGCAAGGCGCAGGCCTTGCAGCCGGATTTCCCGTATATGTACACAAATCTGGCCCAGATCGACATCCTGCGCGGCGATGCCGCTGCGGCGGTGCGTGACGCCAAGCAGGAAACCGATCCGGTAAACGGACCAGCGATACGGGCTGCGGCGCAACAGATCGGTCCCGATCGCAAGCAGGCCGATGCGGCCTTGCACGCATACCTTGCCAAGTACGGCAAGGATCAGCCGTATCTTGTGGCCGACCTGTACGCGGTACGCAAGCAACCGGACGCAATGTTCGAGTGGCTGCAACGCGCTTGGACGCAACACGACCCGGGGTTCTATTTGTTCAACGATCCGTTCGTACTGGCCTACCAGCACGACCCGCGTTTTGCCGCGTTGTGCAAGCAGGCCGGCCTGTCGGTGCCGGGGCAGCCGCTACCCGCGGCAGGCAGTACGAGTGGGCGGTAGCGGCCGCGGATTTTGCGGAAAGCGTGCAGCGCAGCGGTGGCGCGTTGCGAGTAGCGTTGCGCACGCGAGAGTTACCTGCCGAATGCGGCGCTGTTGCGCGTGGTTGAGCGGCAGCTTTCAGGCATGTCCAATGATGCCTCGACTGACCGGTGTTGGCCGCACAGCGCCCCTTGGTCAATCATCATTCGCCAACGGTCGCTGACCGACCGAGGCTGTGTGAAAACCCCCGCAAATTTTTTGCGTACGACCACGTACGTCTTGTTTGAGCGATTCAGTGGAGCCAACTGCACTCTAACGCAATGTAGGAGGCCCACTTTTGGACAATCTTGTCCAGCAGTTTCGACTTTTTTCGTTTTCACACAGCCTGGACCCAAAGCCGCCCTTAGTAGCCGTCCTCTCTCCGGCAGCGAAATCAAATTGATGGTGGGTCCGACTGATCGACAAAATGGATGTCCAAGTCCACACTACGAGAAAGCTATCCGCACCGGGGCGCCGTGTAAAAGTACGAACATCTTTACCTCGCGATCTCGAATTTGCCTCCGCTCGCATAGCGTGCGCATGTTCTGCAATGATGCTTGATGCAAGAACTGACACGAGACCATTCGTCCTCCCAATGGGGAATCCGATGTACGCAACCGCGCGTTTGAAGCTCACTGCGGTGGCCTTGCTGGCAACCTGCACGCTTGCCTCCATCGAAGTTCCTGCATTTGCAATTGACGGCGTACAAAGGTCAATTGACGAACTCAAGCCGACCGCGATCCTGCACGTCGGCATGACCGCCGACTGGGTGGCGATCACGCCCGACGCAGTTTGGGTCGGGAGCACGGGGCCGGATGCGGTCAGCAGGATCGACCCGAAGACCAACACCGTAACAGCCACCGTGAAGCTGGGCGGTGAGCCCTGTGCCGGGCTGGCGACGGGCTTCGGCAGCCTCTGGGTTCCACTGTGCGGCAAGTTGCCCATGCTGGCCAAGGTTGACGTCAAGACTGGCACCCTGACTAAGGTCTTCAAGGTCGGCCCAGCCGCGGCCGAAGGCGGCGTTGCGACGAGTCCCGACAGCGTCTGGCTGGTCATCGACAAGAGCGGCACGCTCGCACGCATCGATCCGGCCACCGGCGCAATCCGACAGAAGATCCAGGTGCCGCACGGTTCCTACAATCCCCGCTACAGCGATGGTCAAATCTGGGTGACGCGCGCCGACGGGTCGGAGATCACCAGCATCGACGCCGCCACCGGCACGAAAATCGCTACGATCGCCACTGGCCCTGGCCCACGCTTCCTCACCGACGGCAATGGCGCCGTCTGGACTCTCGACCAAGGCGACGGAACCCTGACCCGTGTGGACACCCGCACGAAAGCCACAAACATCATCCCTCTTGGAACACCTGGTGACGGTGGCGACATCGCCTTCGGCGAAGGGATGATTTGGACGACGGTCAGGAAAATTCCCCTCTCCGTCGTCGACGCCGCCAGCGAGAGACTGCTTTGCCAATGGGAAGGGCCCGGAGGCGATTCACTGGGTGTTGGCTTTGGTGCGATCTGGTTGACCGACTATCACGCAGGGACGGTTTCACGGATCGAGGTGAAGGGCGCATTGGCGCGGTGTTTGTCGTCGAAACACACGTAGGCTGGATCGGTAATCCCAGCCTGCGGGACTGCGATGTCGAGCCCGGGTGAACAGTCGATTCAGCGTCGGCTGGCGTCTAGCTGGGTTGCCTCGATTGCTATACCGGTCGCGTGTGATCTTGCGCGTTGACTATGACCGACGCATTGCGACCCGATCCGGACAGTCGCGACGGTCCGCTGTCCGGAAGACCGACAAGGCATTTGACACCTATCCCCTATTGCGTGTACTACTCCAAGAAGACACGAAGCGGTGCTGGATAGATTTACATTGCGGCTGACGTAATGGCCATGCTCAAGTCGATATCGTTCTTCATTGCCGTTTCACTAGGCACAGTCTTGGCGGTGACGTTTATTCCCGCCAAGGCTCAGTCCAACACGCAGAGCAACGTCGGCGCGGCTCCAGATTACGGTTCTGGTTTTTCGGCCGGTTTGATGTCGGATGCGAACCTCAATACGCCGGAAGCCGCAGGCCGGCCGGGATGGAAGTTCTTTGAATTGGGGTCATTGGCCTTCAAGAAAGGAGATTACTCGCACGCGATCTACATGTTCAAGGTTGCATCATCGTGGGCCTATAAGCCCGCGGAATACGATCTCGGCGTGATGTATTTCCATGGCAAGGGCGTAGCAGTCAATCGCCCGCTGGGGGCGGCGTGGATGGTATTAGCTGCCGAACGCGGTAATCCGCACTATGTCAAGTCACGCGACGTAATGGTCACGATGTTGAGCGACGAGCAGTTTGCCGAGGCCGACAAGCTCTGGGCAAATATGCGGAAGACGTATGGCGACAAGGTGGCACTGAGGCGAGCTAAGGCGCAGTGGGCGTTCGTGAAAAGCCAGATGACGGGCAGCCGCGTTGGAGGCGAGCCAGGGGAGTTACGCGTTGGTTTAGGCGGAGGGGCAGGCTCGTTCATGCCAGCCGGTAGCGGACTCTTTTTCGGGCTTGGCGCCCTGACTCCGAAGGGCTCCACTACCGGCTCTGTTGCTTACCGTCAATTCCAACAAAGCGATAACCCATATAGTCCGATATTCCTCGAGAATCGCAAGGGCAGTGCGACGGTCGGGCCGCTTCAGCAGGTGAAGCCGAGCCACGAGACGAATATCAAGGAAAAGAACAATCCAGCACCATCGTCGTCCGACCAGGAGCAGCAGAATCCGAACTGAGCGAGTCCAAGATCTCAATGGGGCCGGCTGGGCGACGCAAGAACATCTTTAGCGCGCAACGTTGCTTCCGGTGTGAGTTACCGTCGCGCTGCGCGATTTCGCGCTCGGCTCGTAGTCTTGTTGAATCAGGATGTGCACAAGGGCGTCAGCACAGCGGCCAACGCGAGCTTCGGCGCTCACTTCCCCAGCCCATAAAGCACTCTGGCGCAGAGGCAAGCGGGTGCTCGTCGTCACGTCGTCTTTGGCCGCTCAGCGCCGACGGGGCTCCATCAGTTCAATTCGATTGCCGAATGGGTCGTCAACGTAGACGCGATGAAATCCTTCTAGCGGCTCATCGTCCCGCACAACGTATCCGTGAGCACTCAGCCGTTTGATGAGGGATGGTAGATCCACGACCTGAAGCGCAGGGTGCGCCTTGCGCGCTGGCCGAAAATCCAACTCGATACCGAGGTGGATTTTCAGGTCTCCGCGTTCAAACCAACATCCACCTCGCTGTGCGAGGTTGGTAGGTTTTTTGATCTCAGGGATTCCGAGGACTTCGCCGTAGAACTCGCGGGCGTGCTCTTCGCCGCCAAGCGGCAGCGCTAGCTGAACGTGATCAAGGCGAGCGACGTGCATAACATCGATTGTTTCACGATAACGCAGCTCGTGCGAACGGCCGCTCTGGAGAGCTTGGTATGAGCACTCGACCGGCCGGAGTTGGCCGGACAGCGACTGTTGGTCGATCATCGTTGGTAAAGGTCGCTGTCGAGCGTCATCAGCCTGTGAGCCCTCGAGTTATACCCTATGACCTCACGGCTCGTACAGCGAAGCAAAATCAGAGTTTTCGTATCGGGCGCGGGCTCAGTCTTTTACGGGCGCGATGATGTCGTCGAGGTAATCCGGTGTGCCGGCAAATCGTTGCAGGTGCGAGTAGCGCAACCCGCCCGCGTAATCAATGGTGTAGGTGGCCGTCACCCCGGAGCCGTTGGCCACGATTGCCAACTTGTCGTGGCCTTGTTCCGAGGTATCGGCGATGGCCCTC
>JBOHYR010000101.1:0-3852 GCA_050737995.1 Rhodanobacteraceae bacterium | reverse complement strand
TGTGGGCCAACTGGTTTCGCGATCCGGACGTATTGCGTCGCCGCCAGCGCCTGCTGGCGGAATCCTACGGCGTCGAGTGGGAGTGGCTGCCCGAGCCGCAACTCCGCGATGCGATCCATACCACGCGTTATCACGACGGGTTGTTCGAACGCAACGCATTGCATCTGCATCCGCTCGATTATCTGCACGGCATGGTGCGCGCGGCCGGGAACCAGGGCGTGCGGTGCCACGAACGGTCACGCGTGCGGCGGGTGGAACGTGATGGTGCGGGATGGTGGGTGCGAACCGACGCAGGCGAGGTCCGCGCGCCGACCGTGGTGCTCGCGTGCGGCGGGTACCTCGCGGGTCTCAACGGCCAGGTTGATCGCGCGGTGCTGCCGATCGCGACCTACGTGATGGCGACCGAGCCCTTGGGCGCGCGCCTGCGCGACTGCCTGCACAGCGAAGCCGCGATCTACGACACGCGCTTCGCGTTCGACTATTACCGGCCGCTCAAGGATTCGCGGCTGCTGTGGGGCGGACGCATTTCGATCCGCGACCGCTCGCCGGGCACCGTGAAAAAACTGCTGGTGCGCGACCTGCTGCGCGTGTTCCCGCAACTCGAAGGCGTGAAGGTCGACTACGCGTGGTCGGGACTCATGAGCTACGCCCGCCACCAGATGCCGCAGCTCGGCACCCGCGGTGACGGCCTGTGGTGGATGCAGGCATTCGGTGGCCACGGCACCGCGCCGACCTGCGCGGCCGGCGAACTGCTCGCCAGCGCGATCGCACAGAACGACACCGGGTGGCGCGAGTTCGAGTCGTTCGGACTGGATGGCGTGCACCGGCCCTTCGGCTACCTCGGTGCACAGGCGCAGTACGGGTGGCACGAGGCGCGGGACCGCTGGAAGGCGATGCTGGAAGGGTGATGCCGGTCGTCAGCGGGTGTCGGACCCATGCCTGCGCCACGCCGCCGGTGGCAGCCCGAAGCACCGCTTGAACGCGCGCTGGAACGCAGCGCTCGAGTCGTACCCGACTTCATCCGCCACGTACGCGATGCTGTGCCGGCTCTCGTTCAGGCGGCGCGCGGCGAGTTGCATACGCAACCGGGTGAGGTAATGCATAGGCGGTTCGCCGATGATCTGCCGGAAACGTTCGGCCAGCACCGAACGCGAACTCGCGATGCTCGCGGCAAGTTCGTCCACCGACCAGCTCCGGCAAGGTTGCGCGTGCAACGCGCGCAGAGCGCGTCCGACCAGAGGGTCGCGCAGACCTGCCAGCCAGCCGGTCGCGTCCGGGGGCAGGCTTTCCATGTAACCGCGCAACGCCTCGAGGAAGAGCAGCTCGGCAAAGCGTACCCGCAGGCAGGCCGAGCCCGGCCGATCGTCGAGCGTGTCGGCCACTGCGTAGCGCACGATGTTGTCGAGTTGACTACCCAACTTGAATTTGAAGGTCGACGGCAGGGAGCGAAACAGCGGCTCGAACGCACGTCGGTCGCATCCAAGAAAGCCGCAGATGAAACTGGCACTTTCGCCGCTTCCCGTCCCGAAGCGCTCGTGACGCAACTCCAAAACGGATCGCCCGTTCAGCATCGTCGCGAAAGGCGTCGTGGCGCGGCCCGGGCTGTCGGCCAGATCGTGCTGGTCGCCGTGCGCCATCACCACCGCCTCGCCCGGGCCAACGGCAAACCAGTCAGCCGAGCCGTGGCGCATCCAGCAAGTGCCTTCCAGCACGACATGGAATGACACGATGTGGTTGGTGCCTGCCGGCAACAGCGGCGCGTATTTTTCCAGGGTGGGGTTGGCTGCAATACCCCAGGGACCGTGCATGTCGACGCGAAATATCAATGCGCCGGTGAGGCGCACGAGCGTCAGCACATCTGAAAGCAGATCGATGCTCATGCAGCTCTCCGCCCCAATCAGGCGTTTCGGGCATGCGAGCCGGAGTATAGGTCATTGTGGCAGACGGCGCCCCTGCCGAGACTGGTCTGGATCAAAGCGTAGGGCGAGTCTGCGCAAAGACATCCCGATCGAGCGGGGGACAGAGCCCTATACCCCTGCGCTGATCGGCCCGATTGAAACTGAAGGAGACCCCGCCATGGCAAAAAATATCAAAGATTTGCTTGGCGAAGCAGCTGCACACGTCAAAACCTACGAACTGGACGAGGCAAAGAATCTGCTGGGGCAGGGCGACGTGGTTTTCGTCGATGTGCGCGACGAACCGGAGCTGCACAGCGATGGCAAGCTGCCGGGCGCCATTCACGCTTCGCGCGGGATGCTGGAGTTTTACATCGACCGGGTTAGTCCGTACCACAAGGACGTTTTCGACACGGACAAGGAGTTCGTCTTCTACTGCAAGAGCGGGGGGCGCTCGGCGCTGGCTGCCCAACGCGCGAAGGAGATGGGCCTTGTGCGGGTCGCCAGCATGAATGGCGGTTTCAAGGCACGGGCGGAGCACGGCGGACCAGTCGCGGCGGTGTGATGGTGGGGAATGGCAAAGTCGGACATATCTCAATACCGGAGTAAACGGTCATGGCGCAATGGAACCTCAAGGGCAGCTATTTCGAGACCTGCAACTGCGAGGCCGCATGTCCGTGCGTATTCACCAGCCCGCCGACCCAGGGCGACTGCACCGTGCTGGTCGCCTGGCACATCGAGCGGGGCAAATACGGCGACGTCGCGCTCGACGGCCTGAATGTGGCGTTGGCGGTGTACGCACCGGGGACGATGGTCGAAACCAAATGGACCGCAGCGGCTTACTTCGACGATCGGGCGGATGAGCCGCAGACGGAGGCGCTGCACGCGATCTTTTCCGGCAAGGCAGGTGGGCATCCCGCCGTGCTGGCCTCATTCATCGGCACGGTGCTGGGTGCGAAAAGCGTGCCGATGCATTATCAGAGCGACGGCAAAACAAGCAGCCTGACCATTCCGGGGATTACCGAGGCCGAGATCGAATTGCTCACCGGCCAGGGTGGCAGTCCGGTCACGATCGCCGGGCATCCGCTGTGCATCGCGCCGGGTGAACCGGCCAAGGTGGCGCGCTCGAAGCATTTCAGCCTCACCGATTACGACTGGAAGTGGAAGCTCTCCGGGCGCACCGGTTTCATCAGCCCGTTCGCCTACGTTTCGGATTGACGCTGCATGGACGCGGTGCTGCAGAAAATCCGGCGTGACCGCATTACGCTACTGGTTGGCATCGGTCTTGTAGCCGCAATCGGCTGGCTGGTGCTGGCGAGCATGCGCATCGGCATGACGGGCCCGGAAGCCGCGGCGGCCTTCATGATGCGCGCGCGGTATTCGCCAAGTCCCGGTTTCGCGATGGTGCTTGCGATGTGGGCGGCCATGATGGCGGCGATGATGGCGCCATCAGCAGGTCCAAGTTCCTCGGCGTATCTTTCGCTTGCAAGGTGCCGCCATGCGGAGCATGGCCCCACTCCGGCGATTGCCGGATTTTTCACCGGTTACCTCGCGGCATGGCTCGGTTGCGCGGTCCTCGGGGCGGTCGCGCAATGGAGCCTTGCGGAGGCGAGGTTGCTGTCTCCCATGGGCGCCAGCGTCAACGCGTATTTGAGTGCGGGCATTCTGACCGCCGCGGGTGTGTACCAATTGACACCCCTCAAACGCGCCTGCGTCGCACGTTGCCGGAGCCCATTGCTGCAACTGATGAGCGGCTGGCGCGACGGCACGGGTGGCGCGCTGCGGCTCGGACTCGGGCAGGGGAAATGGTGCGTCGGCTGCTGCTGGGCGCTGATGGCATTGCTGTTCGTGGTCGGGACGATGAATCTCGCCTGGATGGCCGTGCTCGCGGCCTTCGTGCTGACCGAAAAACTGGTATCTGCCCGCTGGCATCTGGATATTGCCGCTGGTTTGGTTT
>JBOHYR010000100.1:0-40054 GCA_050737995.1 Rhodanobacteraceae bacterium | reverse complement strand
TTGTTGGTGAACGTGATCGCCGCGATCTTGCCGGCCGGCACGAGCCGGTGTTCGATCAGGCGCGCGATCTTTTCGGTGATCACTCGGGTCTTGCCCGAGCCCGCGCCGGCCAATACCAGCAGGGGGCCATCCGTGTACTCGACGGCGGCGTGTTGTTGGGGGTTGAGCATGGGTCGATCCGGCGAACAGCCGTCAATGTTACCGTGTCGCCTCTCGATTCCTCGAGGACTTCGACACATGGCGGAACCCGATTGGACGCGTCCGCGCTGGAACCGCGACGAGGCCAAGGCAATGCTGGTGTATTTCGTGTTCGGCGGGTTCGCCGCCGAGCCGACGCTCGATCTCTCGGCGCACGGCAGCCACGGTCTGCCGCAAGGGGTCGAGATCCTGCGAATCCCGAAGGACAAGCTGGCGCACTGGGAAGGACATCCTCTACGCGGCGCCCTGGGCGAGATCCTGCGCGACGGCAACCCGGCCGCGTTCGAGGCCGCGCGCGGTGCGTCGGAATGCCTGATCCTGCGGGGAGAATTGCCCGACTCCGATTCGCTCGGGTACCTGCGGGACACGCTCGGCGTGATATCGGCGTTGCTGGATACGGGCGGCGTCGCGGTGGTCGACCCGCAGATCCTGGAACTTTTTTCCGACGGCGATTGGCGCACGCGTTATGCCGGCGGGAACCTCGCGGCGCCTCGCAGTCACGTGGCGGTCTTGTGCAGCAACGACGCGGCCGACCATGCATGGATCCACACCCGCGGTCTGCGCAAGTTCGCGCGCCCCGACATCAGCATCCGGCGTGTGCCGCCGGACGAGGTGCAGCGCGCCGGCGAGGTCGCCGCCCATCTGGCCGAATTGCAGGCACGGGGGATGCGCTTCGGCGACGGCTCGACCGTGGATGTAGAAGGAATGCCGGATGGCCTGGTGATTACGCGCGCGGGTTCGCTGGACGATCCCGAATTCAACAACACGCATCTCGAGCTGACGTGGCCGAACGCATAGGGGGGCTCTGGCGGCTTGTCATACGAGGCCTTCGCGGACGCAGCGAAAGAAGTCTCCGGGTTCCGGTCTGCGCCAAATGCGAGAATCGTTGACGAGATGCGCAGCGCGTTTGCGTGGCGAATCATCTAACCTTGCCGGGTGCGCATTTCGCCCTCCATCGATATCCCCGAATCGGAATTGACCGAGCGTTTCCTGCGCGCGGACGGCCCGGGCGGGCAGCACGTCAACCGCACCGAAAGCGCGGTGGAGCTGCGCTTCGATGTCGCGCATTCGCCATCGTTGCCGGAGGGCGTGCGGTCGCGCGTGCTGACGCGCCGCGACCGTCGATTGACGGACGAAGGCGTGCTGGTGATCCAGGCACGGCGCTTCCGCGACCAGGCGCGCAATCGCGAGGACGTGCGCGTGCGGCTGGTCGAGGTGATCCGCAGTGCGCTCGTCCCGCCGAAGAAGCGCGTGGCAACCAGGCCGACCCGCGGCTCGAAGGAACGCCGGCTCGCCGGCAAGAAGAAGCGCGGTACCGTAAAGCGCAATCGCGGCCGTGCGTGGAGCGAGGATTGACCGCCGCCACGCGCAAGTCGCCCTTGCCCGCGCGCCTGCCGCCCGCGATGCCGCAATTCCCCGACCACGCATGGCGCCACGCGTTCCGTGCATGGGTGAAGGCAACCGGCTGGCGCCTGGAAGGCGAATTCCCGGACGTGCCGCGGCTGGTGCTGATCGTCGCGCCGCATTCGTCGTGGTGGGACGGAATCTACGGCCTGCTGTTCAAGGTCGCGCTGGGAGCGGACATCACCTTCATGGCCAAGCGCGAACTGTTCCGATGGCCGCTGGGCGGCCTGCTGCGGCAGCTCGGCGGCATCCCGATCGAACGCCGCGCTGCAAGCGAGGTGGTCGAGCAGATGGTCGAGTGCTTTCGCACGCGCGAGCGGCTGTGGCTGGGCATCGAGCCGGAAGGCACCCGCAAGGCGGTCACGAAGTGGAAATCCGGCTTTTGGCACATCGCGCGCGAAGCCGGTGTGCCGATCCTGCCCGGGTACTTCGACTATCCGCGCAAGGTGATCGGGCTCGGTCCGTTGTTCCATCCCGCCGGTAACAAGGATGCCGACATTGCGGCGTTGCGCGAGTTCTACCGTCCGTTCCGGGGCAAACACCGCGGGGCGTGACCCTGCGGTGCGCCCCGCGCCGGGCAGGCTTCAATCCGGCTCGGTACCGTCCAGTCCCGTCGGTCCTCCAACGGCCTGGCTATAGTTGCGGTCGAGATATTGCTGCACGACCGTGGCGATGCGCGCAAGCATGCCGTTGTCGGTACCGCCCATGCTCCAGGCGCCGCCATAGGCCGCGGCGCGCTGGTAGAACTCCGGATTTGCGATCACGCGGCCGGTTTGTGCATCGACGAACTTGACCCGCATCAATACCGCCGAGCTGCCAGCCATTGCGCCGGCAAAGAATCGCACGCCGCCACTGACAAACTTCAACTGGACGATGTACGGCTCGACGTCCAGCACGCGGCCGCTCTGATTGCGGTTCTCCCATGTCGCAAGCCTGCCCCCCACGCGTTGACGCAGGTAGGTGGAAATCTTGGCGACGGCATCCGTCTCGTGGGCCGCAGCATCCGACACCTTGACCGGCTGCAGCATGAAATGCTGGAAGTGCGACAGCGGTTCCGCAGGCGGCGGGTTGCCTGCGACGTTCGGGCGGATGTGGGTGACGCATGCGCAACACAGCAGCGCCAGCGCGGCAGGCAAAAGCAAACGGAACCTCATGCTCCTCTCCCCTCTTTTTGGAACAAACACTGAAGCAGGATCCGTGCCACGTGCAGCACGGGCTGTTCGAAGCAGCGCCCGAGAATGGTGCGCCGAAGTCGAGCGTTGCAATGACTCGGGCGTTCGCGCCGTTCGTTGGCAAGACGATCGTGGCGCAGTAATCCGCGTGGCTCGTCAGCTTCCGGACAGCGGTCGCGTTGCCGGCAACCGACATTCGCGGCAGGAATTGCAATCATCCGCGATGCCCCAGCCAGGATTGCACCGCCGCGTCCATCCGCCGGTACTGCACCGCCTCGGCCAGGTGTTCACGGGCGATTCGCCCGTTGCCGTCGAGGTCGGCGATCGTACGGGCGACCCGCAGCACCCGGTGGTAGGCGCGCGCCGACAGGGAAAGCTTCTCCATCGCGCGTTCGAGCAACGCCCGTTCGGCATCGCCCAGCCTGCAGTCGCGCTCGAGTTCGCGGGTCGCGAGCGCCGCGTTCGGTTTGCCGGCGCGCTGCGTCGCCAAACTGCGCGCCGCCATGACGCGCGCCCGCACCGTCGCCGAATCCTCGTCGCGGGGTCCGCGCGAGTCGAGCTCGGCCAGCGACATCCGCGGCACGTCGACGATCAGATCGATCCGATCCAGCAGGGGCCCGGAAATGCGGCCGCGGTAGCGCGCGATCTGATCCGGGGTGCAATGGCAGCGGCCGTCGATGTCACCCGCGTATCCGCACGGACAGGGGTTCATCGCGGCAACCAGTTGGAAGCGTGCGGGGAACTCGGCCTGGTGCGCGGCGCGCGAAATCACGATGCGGCCGGATTCCATCGGTTCGCGCAGCACTTCCAGCACCCGGCGGTCGAACTCCGGCAACTCGTCGAGAAACAGCACGCCGTTGTGGGCGAGCGAGATTTCGCCCGGACGCGGGTGCGAACCGCCACCGACCAGCGCGACGCCGGACGCGGTGTGGTGGGGCGCACGATACGGACGCTGTCGCCAGTTGCCGACATCGAGGGGCACGCCCGCGACCGAGCGCACGGCGCAGGTCTCGATCGCTTCCGCCTCGGTCAGTGGGGGCAGCACGCCGGGCAGTCGCGCAGCCAGCATCGATTTGCCGGTGCCCGGGGGTCCGGTCATCAGCAAGTGGTGTCCACCCGCGGCGGCGATTTCCAGCGCACGCCGCGCCTGGTGCTGGCCGCGCACGTCGGCGAGATCGGGATATCCGAAGGTGTCGTCCTGTTCGCTGGCCACCGGTTGGGGCAGGATGTTGGCGCCGCGCAGATGCGCGCAGACCTCGGCGAGGCTGCCGGCGACGCGCACATCGACATCGTGCAGCAACGCCGCTTCGGGCGCGTTGCCGACCGGCACGATCACGCATCGCCGACCATGACGGGCACGAAGCAACGCGGGCAGCACGCCCGGTACGGGCCGAAGTTCGCCGGACAACGCAAGTTCGCCCAGGAATTCGCAGCCTTGCAGCGCCGCGTGTGGCAGCTGGCCGCCGGCTGCGAGGATGCCGAGCGCGATCGCGAGGTCGAAGCGGCCGCCGTCCTTGGGCAGTTCCGCGGGTGCGAGGTTCACGGTGACGCGCCGGTTGGGATATTCGAATTGCGTGTTCTGGATCGCCACGCGCACACGGTCCCTTGATTCGCGCACCGCGGCTTCCGGCAGCCCGACGATCGAGGTTCCGGGCAGGCCGCCGGAAAGGTGCACCTCCACCGTGACCAGCGGAGCGGTGACGCCTTCGGAGGCGCGGGTCAGGGCAACGGCGAGGCTCATGCGACAAGGACCATTACGTACTCCAGGAAACCAAACGCCGACCCGATGGCCGGCGTTCCTGGAGGACCCGGGAGCCTGCCGGATTACACCTTGCGCGCCGCTTCCAGTTCGGCCACGCGTGCCTCCAGTTGCGTTACCTGGCCGCGAGCGCGGTCGAGGACGGCGCGCTGGGCGTCGAATTCCTCGCGGGTGACAAGGTCGAGGCGGCGCAATCCGTGCGCCAGCACGTCCCGAAAATTGGCTTCCATGTCGTCCCGCGCCTGAGCGAGCCCCGGAGGAACCAGGGTCGCCAGCCTGTGCGCGAGTTGGTCTATGGAGTGCACGTCAATCATGTCGTTGCCTCGATGCGCCCGCAGGTTACGACGCCGGAATTGGCGCGACCATCGGCGGACGCCTTGTGGTGGTGTAGGGATTTTCCTACACGTTTATGCGTTCGTCCATGAACGCGGTTTCGCTCAACGATGGCGCAGACGACAGCGCTTGGTGGTTTGAAAGACCAGAACGGCCTTCTGAGCCGCCGTCCATGGCGAAGAGCTCCGTGGCCTGACTTTTCACAACAGCCGCTCTGGTCGCGGCACCTTGGCATTCCGCTCCGGTAAGATCAGGGCCATGAAACTGATCACCGCCATCATCAAGCCGTTCAAGCTCGACGACGTGCGCGAGGCGCTGTCCGAAGTAGGTGTTGCCGGCATCACCGTCACCGAGGTCAAGGGTTTCGGCCGCCAGAAGGGCCACACCGAGCTGTACCGCGGCGCCGAGTACGTGGTCGATTTCCTGCCCAAAGTGAAGCTGGACATCGCGTTGCCCGACAATCTGGTCGAACGCGCGGTGGAAGCCATCACCCACGCCGCGCGCACCGGCAAGATCGGCGACGGCAAGATATTCATCTCGACGCTGGATCAGGTGATCCGGATTCGGACGGGCGAACTGGACGCCGACGCGTTGTAATCATCCTTGATCGCTGCGTTGTTGAAGCATCTGGAGTGTGCACGCAAGCCGAGGGCGATACATCGGAACGGCCAAAGGCGCCAGAGCTGCCATCCATGGCCGAAAGCTCCGTGGCCCGATTGTTCACAAAAGCTGCTTCGAATCAACATCCCGGATACCGGGCCGGGTTGCCAGCACGCGGCGGTGGTGAACCAGCAGCCCCACGTAGTAGGCGATGTAGTACCCGAACAACAAGCCAAGGATCGCGAGGGTAAGCGGGCTGCGCTGCCACTGCCCAAGGCCTCCCGTGGTGGCGTGCGACATTTCAGGCCAGATGATCATGAAGCGGTACAACAGGCGGCCGATGAACAGCGCGGTGAGGCCCAACCCGATCCACAGGTTCGGGAAGTAACAATCATTGCTGCCGTCTATCTCGAAGCGCGTCAGCCGAAGCGCGACGATGCCAAGCACGACCCCGCCAAAAAGCCCGAGTCCCAGGCCTCCCGCGAGACGCAGGTTGATGAAACCTTCGCTGGCGACCAGCAGCGACACCAGTACCAGAAAACCCACGCGCGTCCACATTCGTTTGGGGCGGATCGGCTGGCGGCCGAAGTTTCGGCGCATCCGGTAATACATGCGCCACACGATCAGCGGCGCGATCACGATCGGGGCAATCAAGGTGGGTGACATAGGCTTGGTCCGGCGGGGCGATGCGTTTTGTGAAAGATCAGGCCACGGATGCCCTGATGGTCACTGACCGATATGAAAGCGCGCGATAGCGGTTTTGGCAATGCCGCAATCATGGACGATCGCACAAACAATGTCGCGTGACGCCTGTCATGCGCCTTCGATGAACCTCTCAATGTTGGCAGTGTGGACACCAATACGTCATGCGTTGCCCCACGACTTGCGCGCGAATCGCCGTGCCACACACCTTGCATGGCTCGCCCGCGCGGCCGTACACGAACAGTTCCTGCTCGAAGTAACCGGGCGCGCCGTCGGGCGCGAGGAAATCGCGCAGGGTGGTGCCGCCGCGGGTGATGGCGTAGTTCAGGACCCGGCGGATCTCGCTTGCGATGCGCGCATAGCGTGTTCGCGATATCGCGCCTGCGGCGCGCTTCGGGTGCACACCAGCGGCGAACAACGCCTCGCTGGCATAGATGTTGCCAACGCCGACCACGATGGTCTGATCCATCAGGAAGGATTTCACTGCGGCGCTGCGCCCACGCGATGCCGCCCACAGCCAGTCACCGTCGAACGTATCGCCCAGCGGCTCGGGGCCCAGCGCCTGCAGCAGCGGATGGATTTCGCCGGGTCTCTGCCACAGCAGGCAACCGAACCGGCGCGGGTCGTTGAAACGCAGCGCCTTGCCGGAGTCGAGCACCAGATCGTAATGATCGTGCGTGCGCGGTGGCAGCGCGGGATCGGTGAGCCGCAGCGATCCCGACATCCCGAGGTGGAGCAATGCGCTTCCGGCTTCGGTATGCAGCAGCAGATATTTGGCGCGGCGTTCCACCGCGCCGATGCGCTGGCCCGGCAACTTCGTATCGATGGCGCGCGGAATCGGCCAGCGCAAATCCTTGCGACGCAGCAGCACTCGGTCGACCAAGCGGCCGGTCACGAACGGCGCGATGCCGCGTCTGGTGGTTTCGACTTCGGGAAGTTCGGGCATGGATGCGAAGCGTGCAGGATAGGTTTGGATTAGCGTGCTTGTACCTGCCCAACATGGCAGCTTGTGTGAAAAGTCAGGCCACGGAGCTCTCGGCCATGGATGGCAGGTCTGGCAGCTCTGGCAACTCCAGCGGTTTTGACCGTTCTGATGCTGATGAGGCGAGCAAGTTTGTTCGTACGACGAGCTTTCGTGGCGCAGCGATCAGGGATGATCGAACTGGCTCAGTGTCCCTTGGTAAGCATTACTTCCGGAGAATACTGCCGCGGCACCAGCGCCACCTTGTCGCCGACCCGCACATAGCGCATGTCGTCGATCGCGGTCAGGCCACCGTATTCAAGGCGCACGCCGTCGAGGGTCAAGGTTGCGGAAGGATTTTCCAGGCCGACCTTCGCTGGCGTGATCGCGGCGGCTGGAATCCAGCGGGTGACGGGGGTCGCGGCGAGGTTGGCCAACCGCTGCACGCGGGCATCCTCGGCTCGCGCCTGCGAGGGTTGCACGCGCCACCAGCCACCATGGCGCTTCTCGAACGACTGCGGCGTGATCGGCGGAATGTCGAGTTCGATATGTGTCACCGCGTCGGGATCGAGTTCGGTCAGTGCGGGCGGATCACTCAGGTACGCGCGCCGGCCCTGCCACAACACCACCGCGACCAGCGCCACGGCGACCAGTGCCAGGATCCCGAGGTTGCGCGCCGCGCGGGTCACCGCCGGCGCCGGCGCCAGGTAATCGTGAGGCCGATCAGGATCAACAAGATAGGCAGCCCGATCAGGTACCCGAACGTGAGCACGCCGAGATCGGTACGCGTTGGCTTGAGTACGCAGTCGGGCGCTGCTTGCGGCACACTTGCCAGCGCGTCGTCGCCCAGCAGCCAGTCGAATACACGTTCGCCAAACGCAAGGTTGCCGGCGTCGGCGAGGTATGCGTTGGAAAGGAAGTCGCCGTCGCCGATCACCACCACGCGTTGCTGGGTCTTGTCGGGGCTCGGCGACAGCCGGCTAAGTGCGTAGCCGAAGCTGAGCGGGCCTTTCAGCTCGCCGGTGTCGGGATCGAAAGCGGCGTGTGCGGGGTCGATCGGTGCGATCTGGTTCCAGCTTTGCGCGCTCGATTGCAGAATCGGCTGCACCTTCCATTGGGCGTCCGGAAGTGAGGCCAGTGCTGCCGTCTGCGGGAACAGCGTATTCATCTGGAAACCGTCGGTAATCGTCTGCGCCGGATACCGGGTCGCGACGATCATTCGTGGGTCGCGCACACCGGCTGCAGCACCCTGCTCGTCGAACAACATCCCGGGGAGGCGCTTGATACCCAGCGTTTGCGCCAGCGGAGCGAGGCCGAGATCGTCGCCGCCAGAATCGGTCAACCACAGCAGGTTGCCGCCCTTGGCAACGTAGTCATCGAGCTTCTGTACCGCGCCCGCCAGCAGCTCCGCCTGCGGGCTTGCCAGCACCACGAGGTCGGCATTGCCGGGTACCTGTGCGGCTTCGGCGAGGTTCAACGGCAGCGCCCGCACGCCGAGACTCGTCATTCGCGTGACGAATTTGCCTAGATCGGCGGCGTTGTTGCCTGTGGCATCGCGCTCGCCGTCGCCGGTGACGAAGGCGACAAGCCGGGTGCCGCCTCGCGCGAGTCGTACCAGGGCGTCCGAAAAATCCGGCTCGTCGAGTTGCATGACGTGCTGCGTGTGGCCGTGCCACTGCAGCACGATTTCGCCGTCGGCCTTGATGCCGGCGTCCTGGGTCGCGATCGGGTCGAGGTCTGGATCGACGAACTTCAGCTTGAGGGTGGGCTTGAAGCGCTGGTAACGCGCGACCAGCAGGCTGGTCGCGGCACGGAGGTCACCGGGCCGCGTGTAGCTCACCGCCTCGAGTGGCCCCTTCAATTGCGCAAGCAGAGCCCTCTCCTGTGGAGAGATCGTGGCACGCGCGCCGGCGCTCCAGTCGGCAGTCATGCCGAAGCGCGCCGACAATGCGGCCACACACACCGCGATCACCACCACCAGCAGCGCGTACAACCATGCCTGCAACGTGCTGCGCATCAGCCGCGTTCCCGTTCCGCGCCGACGCGGCGAATCGCAAGAGCCAGCGCCAGCGCCGTGACCAACAGGAAATATACGACGTCCTCGCTGCGCATCAGGCCACGCAGTGCCGGCGCGAGGTGGGTGTGCAGCGCAAGATAACCAAGCCAGCCGGTATCGCCGCCGGCCAGGCGCACGCCGGCGTCGATGAGCGAAAGGCCCTCACCGATCAGCAGTGCTGCGGTCGCGGCCAGCGCCGGTTCGGGGGTGAACGCCGAGCACGCGATGCCGATTGCCGTCAGTGCCGCCACGCATAGCGCCGACGCGATCAATCCCGCGCCGAACTGGCCCCAGTCGAGATGGGTCGCGTGCGCAAGCACCAGCGGCATCGTCGCGACGACGATCAACAGCAGCCACAGAAACACCAGTCGTGCGAGGAACTTGCCGACGACGATCTGGAAGCCCGATGCTCCGGTTGCGCCGAGCAGGGCGAGGCGTTGCGCACCGCGTTCGCCGGCCAGAGCCTGCATCGTGATCAACGGCGCGATCACCAGGCACAGTTGCAGGTAATTCAAAAGGTACGGCCCGATTACGCTGTCGGTGAAGCCGAGCGTGGCGACCGCACCGGGGAGCGTGGGCTGCGCGTGCATGAACGCCGAAAGCCCGAGCAGGAATTGCCACGCCATCATCGCCAGTGCGATCCCCGCCAGCGTCCACGCGAACGGGCGCAGCGCAAGGCGTTTCAGATCGAGACGTGCGATCGCGAACGCTCTCATGCGGCGGCGCTCGCGGGCGGACACGCGATGGCGCGGAACTGCGCGTCGAGCCGACCCCCCAGGCCTTCGAGTTTCGCATCGTGGCGGACCGCGCCTTCGTGCAGGATCACCACCCGGCCGCACATTGTTTCCACCTCGGCCAGCTCGTGGCTGGACAGGATGATGCCGCGTCCGGGCGAAAGCTTGCCGATGAGCTCACGCAGTTGCGCGGTCTGCACCGGATCGAGTCCGTTGCCAGGCTCGTCCAGCACCAGCAGATCGGGGTCGTGCAGCAGCGCCTGGGCCAAGCCCACCCGGCGCTTCATGCCCAGCGACAGTTGCCCGCACAGTCGTTTTGCGACGCCAGCAAGTTCGAGTCGTGCCAATTCGCGTTCGATTGCTGTCCGACGCGTGTTGCGCGAGAAACCACGCAGGCGCCCGCATGCATCCAGCGCCTCGGTGACAGTCAATTCCGGCCACAGCGGCACACTTTCAGGCACCCAGCCGATGCGACCATTGATCGTGCGCGGACCGTCTATCACGTTGCATCCGTCGATGAGCACACTGCCGGAATGGGGTTTCAGCACGCCCGCGATGATCGACAGCGTCGTCGATTTTCCGGCGCCGTTCACGCCGAGCAGACCCAACACCTCGCCGCGCTGCAGCGTAAACGAGACGTTGCGGAGGACGTCTCGCCCGCCCAGCCGACGGCTAACGTGGTCGAATTGCAGCAATGCTTGAGTTCCGGTCATTTCGTTAGCTGAACGTAAAGCCCATTGAAAGGATTGTCACGGCCATCACATTGTTTAGGCAAGCCTGTGGCGAGTGAGGGGTTTATCCCCTAGACTTGTCTTTGCGGGTTTGAACCGACCCGTCCCCCCTCTCTGTGTGACCATGATGCTCGATGCCATCCTGAATTTTGCCGCGCACGGCCTCGCCAACGCCGGCTGGCTGTCCATCACCCTCTATCTGCTGGTGATGACTCAACTCACCATCCTGACCGTGACCCTGTACCTGCACCGCAGCCAGGCTCATCGCGGCGTGGATTTTCACCCGGCGCTGGTGCACTTCTTCCGTTTCTGGAGCTGGCTGACCACCGGCATGGTGACCAAGGAATGGGTGGCGGTCCATCGCAAGCATCACGCACATTGCGAAACCGAACAGGATCCGCACAGCCCGCAGGTCGAGGGTATCCGCAAGGTTTTCTTCGAAGGCGTCGAACTGTACCGCGCGGCGGCCGCCAATGCCGAAGATGTAGAGAAATATGGTCGTGGCACGCCCGACGACTGGATGGAGCGCAACGTCTACGCCAAGCACTCGATGCTCGGACCGACGCTGATGGCGGTGATCAGCCTTGCCCTGTTCGGCGTGCTCGGCATGGCGATCTGGGCCGTGCAGATGCTCTGGATTCCGATCTGGGCCGCCGGTGTGGTCAATGGCATTGGCCACTGGTGGGGCTATCGCAACTTCGAGACCGCGGACAAGGCCACCAATCTCACGCCATGGGGCGTTTGGGTGGGCGGCGAGGAACTGCACAACAACCACCACGCGTTTCCGAGTTCGGCGAAGTTCGCGTTGCGCAAGTTCGAGGTCGACATCGGCTGGGTGACGATCCGCGGGCTGCAGAAGATCGGTCTGGCCAAGGTGCTGCGCGTGGCGCCGTCGCTGGATGAGCGCCCGAACGTTTCGCTGCCGGACTCCGAGACGCTCAAGGCGTTGCTGACCCACCGCTTCGAGGCGATGACCGAGTATTACAAGATGGTGATCAAACCGACCGTGCGCGAGGAATCCGTCAAGACGGGGACCCGCCGTTTCGGTGCCATGCCACGCCGTCGCCTGCGCCGTGCGCTGGCCAACGGTGGCCGTTGGCTGGACAAGAACGGCAAGGCACGTCTCGCCACCGCCATCGAGAACCGCCCGCGCCTGCAGCAGATCAGCGACTACCGCGCGCGTCTCGCAGCGTTGATGGAACAGCGCAGACCCGAATCCGCGCTGGCCGCCTTGCAGCAATGGTGCCGCGAGGCCGAAGCCAGTGGTAATCGCAAACTGATCGAATTCGCCGCACGGTTGAAGCGGTATGCGGTGGCGCGGGCGTAAGTAAAGCCGTCGGCGCAACAACGACGCTCATGTGAATAAAAACCCGCCATCTGGCGGGTTTTTTATGGTGCCGCACGTACATGCGAGAATCCGTTACCTATGAATTCGGCATTGCATCCCTGGATCCACGAGGCAAGCATCACGCTGCCTCGTGCGGGGTGGCGGTCCTTCGCGCGTCACCTGGGGCCGCCCGCGATGTTGTTGCTCGCTTGCATGGCGACTGCGAGCGTTGGGGTGAGATCTGGTTCCCCGTGGTGGCTGCTTGCGGGTGCAGCTGTAGCGGTGTCTGGAAGTTACGCGGTCACGCGCGGTGCCTTGATACGGATGTTGGTGTATTGGCATTCCGGTTGGTTTGGCGCTTTGCCGATCGGGCGGGGCGTAGCGACGCGGACATTGCTGCTTCTGACGGGAGGTGCGCTCGTACTGGCAATAGTGTGCGTGTCGGCATTGCTGTCGTTGACGGCGATCGGGGCGCCTCACCGCGCCCGATTACCTGTCGCTCTGGTGCTGGTTGATGCGAGTCTGCTGGCGGGGATGGTCGCGGCGCTGGTCAGCGCGCTGCGTTCCATAGGCAAAACTCGGCCACGCCGCGCTGGTCTGACCCGCGAGCCAGTACTGGCATTGCGCTGGTTGAATGATCTTCGTTTGCCGCATCTACTCGATTGGCAGCGACGCGACGCGTTGGTGCGTTGGCGCGCGGGAGGCAACTTCTTCTGGATTGGCGCGTTGCTTGTCTCATTACCGCACGGCGTGATCCTGCGCATGGCAATCGGGATAGTCTTGCTGGCGCTTTCACTTATGTGGCTTGCCATGGTGATGCGTGCGTGCGCCGACGTCACCTCTGACGCAATGCGATTGCTGACTCCGACGCCACTCGATTCGGCGCATGCTCGCATCGTGTCGCTGCACTATCCGCTGGTTGCCGCGGTATGCGCAGCGGTGCTTGCGGGGTGCGGGGCGGTCCTGATGGATTTGGGAACGGCCATGTGGGGATGGCTTGCGTGTGCCGTCGCGTTGGCGGCGTGGCCGGTGTATCGGATCATGTCCGCGGCGCAGCAACCGGGAAGATTGACATGACGGCGTTGCTCGAAGTCCGTGGCCTGCGTGTGGACTACGGCGATGCCGCCGTATTGAAGGGTGTCGATCTGGATATTCAGCAGGGCGAATTCGCCACCCTGATCGGCCCAAACGGATCGGGCAAAACCACGCTGCTGCGTGCGATTGTAGATATGGTGCCGCTCACAGGCGGCAGCATTCGCATTGACGGACATGATCTGTCTACCGCGAGCCGGGCGGCCAAAACGGCGGTCGGTTTCATGGTCGAGCCGGAACGCCTTCCGAGGTTGCTGACCGGGCGTGAGTGCCTGGAGTTGTTCGTAGGTGCGCGGGGTTTGCCGAGCATTCCCCAGGCTACGTACACACTGAGTGAGGCGTTGGCCATGTCGCCGCTACTGGATCGGCGCGTCGAAAATTATTCGCTGGGAATGCGACAGAAGCTCGGCATTCTGCTCGGGCTGATGGGCGAGCCGCCCCTGCTTCTGCTGGATGAACCCTTTAACGGGCTCGATCCACGCAGCTCTCTTTTGTTCAAGCAGCACCTCGCTGCGCTGGTCGCGCGCCAACAAACCGCGATCTTGCTCGCCACTCACGCCCTCGATACCGTCGAACGCTACGCGACGCGTGCATTGCTGCTGATCGATGGATGCTTGCGCCACGCATGGAACGCCGACGAACTGGCCGACTTGCGCGACGATCCAAAACGCTCGCTGGATCAGGCGATGGCCGAGGCGTGCGAGGGGTAGGGACGGGATCGGAACAACAAGACCCGCCTTGCGGTGGGTCTTGTTCGAAAGGCGCTGAATCCCGGATTGCCGCTTCGCGTCGTCCGGGATGACGTTTTGGCAAAGCCGCGCACTGTGTGCGCGGGCCAAAACGTCACTTGATCTTGCCTTCCGTGTAGATCACATGCTTGCGGACGACCGGGTCGTATTTCTTGACCTGCATCTTGTCCGGGGTATTTTTCTTGTTCTTGTCGGTGGTGTAGAAGTGACCGGTGCCGGCCGAAGAAATCATGCGGATCTTGTCGCGTTTGCTTGCCATGAGGATTCTCCTTACACCTTCTCGCCGCGTGCACGCAGATCCGCGAGCACGGCGTCGATGCCGTTCTTGTCGATGGTGCGCAGGGCCTTGCCGGACACGCGCAATTTCACCCAGCGGTTTTCGCTTGCAACCCAAAACCTGCGTTCGTGCAGATTGGGCAACCAGCGGCGGCGGGTCCTGTTGTTGGCGTGCGAGACGTTGTTGCCGGTGGTCGTACCTTTACCGGTGACCTGACAGACGCGTGCCATGGCGATTCTCCTCAAGATGTTCCGCGTGGCCCGCGGAAGTTCGGCCCGGCTCTGAAAAACGCGCAACCCGCCGGAACTGCCGCGCGGCCCCACGTTGCGCGGCGGGGCGCCCGGATGACCGGGTCGGCTTGAAGACAGCCGCGTAGCGTAGCAGGCGACGCGGCCTCGGGCAATCGGCAAGCGTGCACAGAAGGCGATGGTGTGGGACAATCCCCACCCTTTGATCTTTTCCAAGTGGAGTTTCAAGAATATGGCAGAGCAGACTCCGGTCCAGAGCAATGGCCAAGCCGCCCCCAAGATGCAGATGTCGCTGCAGAAGATCTATTCGCGCGACGTGTCGTTCGAGGTTCCGAATGCGCCGAAGGTGTTCCAGGAGGAAGGCCAGCCCCAGGTCCAGCTGAATCTGAGCCACAAGGCCACCGTGATCGAGAGCGGCAACTACGAGATCGTGTTGACGCTCACGGTCACTTGCACCCTTAACGAGCGTACTGCCTATCTGGCCGAGGTGCACCAGGCAGGCGTGTTCTCGTTTGTCGGTTTCGACCAGGACAATCTCTCCATGGTGCTGGCCACCTACTGCCCGAATGTGCTGTTCCCGTTCGCGCGGCAAGTTGTCTCCGATCTGGTCCTGAATGGTGGCTTCCCGCCGTTGCTGTTGCAGCCGATCAACTTCGACGCGCTGTATGCCCAGCAACAGCAACAGGCGCAACAAGGGCAGCAAATCGATGGCGGCGAAAAGCCGACGCTGAACGCCTGAGCCATGGCTGCGCGCGCGACGGTTGCCGTTCTCGGCGCCGGCTCGTGGGGCACCGCACTGGCCGCGCTGTTGTGCGGCAATGGCACCGCGACCCGTCTGTGGGGGCGTGACGCCGAGTCGCTTGCGCGTATCGCGGCCGGCCATCGCAACAGACGCTATCTGCCGGACCTCGATCTGCCGGCCAGTCTTGCCTGCGTACCGAATCTGTCCGAGGCGGTACGCGGCATCGATCTTGCGCTGGTCGCGGTTCCGAGCCACGCATTTCGGCAGATGCTCGACGAAGTGGCGCCGCTGCTCCCGGCGAACGCAGGCTACGCCTGGGCCACCAAGGGCTTCGAGCCGGGGACCGGGCGGTTCCTGCATGAACTCGTGGCCGAACGCCTCCCGGCAACTGCGTCGGCGGTCGTCACGGGCCCGTCGTTTGCGCGCGAAGTGGCCGCAGGGATGCCGACCGCGGTCACCGTACATTCTGGCGACGATGCTTTCGCCCACCGCGTGGCGGATTTGCTGCACAACCACACGTTCCGTGCCTACACCGGCAACGACATGATGGGCGCCGAGCTGGGTGGTGCGATGAAGAACGTGCTGGCCGTTGCCACGGGTGTGGCCGACGGCATGGATCTCGGACTGAACGCGCGTGCCGGCCTGATTACCCGCGGCATGAACGAGATGTTGCGCCTCGGCGCGGCACTGGGCGCACAGCCACAGACGTTGATGGGCCTCTCCGGCCTCGGCGATCTGGTGCTCACTTGCACGGGCCAACTGTCCCGCAATTACCGTTTCGGCCACGCGCTTGGCCGCGGCGTGCCGCTGCAGCAGGCGCTCGCCGATATCGGTCAGGTAGTCGAGGGCACGGTGACCGCCGACGAGGTGATGCGGCTTGCCCGCCGCCACGACCTGGATCTGCCTATATCGCAACACGTCCAGGCTGTGCTGCGCGGCAAGATGACCCCCACCGATGCCCTGCGATCGCTGCTGGCGCGCGAGCGCAAACCCGAATATCCCGATACGCTATTCGGCTAGGCACGCGCGGCATTGCGCACGTGTATGCTTGGGCTTTTTGAGCGCCGGAATCATCACGGATGCAACACCGGAGCAATGAGCAAGAATTGTCCGCACCGCGTGCCACCTCGCGGACGGCGGCAGCGTCGCTGCCGTCAGAATGGGTACGCCTGTTGTCCACGGCCGGCCACGACTCGGACGCGCCCGACGCGCCAACGCTTGGATTCCTGCTGGAAATGCTGCAGGACGAGCCGCCGCTGGCACGCATCGAGGTCGCGCCGGTCCTGCTAGAAACCGTGGCCAAGGGCCGGTTGGGACGTGCGGTGCCGCTCGACCCGAAGCAACTGCTGAACGCAGCGTTGCCGGAGGCCGAGACGCGCCTGGCGGCCAGTGTGCTTGGTTTGCCCCAGACCCGGCGCAAGGGGCGCAGTTACGCGCAGCTCGCCGGACCGTTCGGCGACGCGCTGCTGCATGACCTCCTAACCTCCACTCCCAGTCTGCTTGGCGGAGTCGCCGGCTTGCGTCTCGCGCTGGGGAAACCGCGACCGCTGGAATGGGTCTGGGAGCTCGAGCGCGACGGCCGCCAACGCTTGCTGCCGAACTTGCCGATGCACCAGCGTGTCGTCCGGATCGGTGGCCTCTGGTACCTCGACCCGGAGCGCGCCGAATTCGGGCCACTGGATGCGGGCGCGGCAGAGGTGGCGCTGCTCGATGCGCCGCCGCTCGCGCCAGAATACGCGAAAGCACTGACCGAGCGTGTGGCCGCATCGATCTGGTGGGCTGCGCGCATCCCCGCGCCGCAGGCCTTCGACGCGGCGCAACGCTCGGATCTGGCACCCAAACCGTTGATGATCTTTCAGGCGCTCACACGCCATGCCCGGATCGGTGCCGGTACGCCGCCTCTCGCGTATGCACGACTGGCATTCGACTACGGCGCCGAACGTCTGCCCGGGCGCGGTGGTGAAGCGATCGTGCGCCGCGTGCGCAACGGCAAGCTGATAGAGATCGTGCGCAAGCGCGCCGAGGAGCTGGCGACGATGGAACGTCTGGAAGCATTCGGCCTCGCCCCTGCAGTCGATTGCGAAGGTCTGCCTTGGGACATGGCTGATGCGTTGCCCGAGGATGCCTGGGTGTTTCCTGGCAAGGGCTACGCCGGCGCGCTGGAGGTCAACACGCCCGCGCGCTGGCTGGGTGTACGCGAGAAACTCGAACACGATGGCTTCGCCGTCGAGTACGCTTCAAGCTTTCCATTCGAGGTTCTGGAAGGGCCACCGCGTTGGTACGGCATCGCGCGCACCAGCGGCGGAGGGGAGGCGTTCGATTTCGAGATGGGTATCGAGGTCGAAGGCAAGCGCGTGAACCTGCTGCCCACTGTGGCTCGCGCATTGTCCGAACACACGCTGTCCCTGACTGCGCCCGAGAACGAGACGGAAGATGCGATCTGGTATGCACCGGTCGATGATCGCCGCCGGGTCGCGGTGCCGTTGGCGGTATTGCGCAGGCTGCTGGCACCGCTCGCCGAGTATCTTGCGCATCCACGCGACAAGCTGCGCCTGCCGCGCGTGCAGGCCGGGCGGCTGGAGGAGTTTGCCGAGGCGCTGCCGAAGAACGGCAAGCTTGATGCGCCGAAGGGTTTGACCGGATTTACCACGCGCCTGCGTGAAGCGTCCGAGCATGCGTCCGACGCGGTGCCGGATGCGCTGGTCGGGGAATTGCGTCATTACCAGCGCGAAGGCCTGCGATGGCTGAATGCACTGGCTACCGCGGGACTTGGCGGCGTGCTCGCCGACGACATGGGCCTTGGCAAAACCGTGCAGATGCTCGCGCACATCCTTGCGCTCAAGCAGAACTCGGCGCTGACGCAACCCGCGCTGGTGGTTGCGCCCACCAGCCTGATTCCGAACTGGCAGGCCGAGACCGAACGGTTCGCGCCATCGCTGAAAGTGTTGACATTACACGGACCCGAACGAGTCAAGAGTTTCGACCGGCTTGCCGGCAACGACGTGATACTCACCAGTTACGCGCTGCTGCCGCGCGATCTGTCGGTATTGCGCGAGCAGCCGTTCACACTGGTGGTGCTGGACGAGGCCCAGCAGGTCAAGAATCCGCGCACGCAGGCGCGCCGTGCGCTGCTCTCGATCGGTGCCAAACGCCGCGTGTGCATGACCGGCACGCCGCTGGAAAATCACCTGGGCGAATTGTGGTCACAGGTAGATCTGGCGGTGCCTGGTCTGCTGGGGGACGAAGGCTCGTTTCGTCGCCACTACCGCATCCCGATCGAACGTCAGGCCGACGCCGGTTCCCAGGCACGACTCAACCATCGCATCGCACCCTTCATCCTTCGCCGCACCAAGGCGCAGGTTGTCACCGAGCTGCCCGAAAAAACCGAGATCGCGCGCCGGGTGGTTCTGTCCGGCAAGCAGCGTGAACTGTATGACACGCTGCGCGTCTCGCTCGGCGACGAGGTACGTGAGGTCGTGCGTCAGCGCGGCATCGAGCACAGTGGCATCATCGTGCTCGATGCGCTCTTGAAGCTGCGCCAGACCTGCTGCGATCCGCGCCTCGTCAAACTCGAGGCCGCGCGCAGCGTGCGTGAGTCGGCGAAGATGGAACTGCTGATGGAAATGGTGCCGGCGCTCCTGAGCGAAGGCCGGCGCGTGCTCTTGTTCAGTCAGTTCACCGAGATGCTGGCGTTGATCGCGCGCGAGTTGAATCGCCGTCATCTGCAATACGTCACGTTGACCGGCGACACCCGAGACCGCGCCGAGCCCGTGCGCAAGTTCCAGGACGGCGACGTACCGCTGTTCCTGCTGTCGCTCAAGGCCGGTGGCGTGGGTTTGAATCTCACTGCTGCCGACACGGTGATCCACTACGATCCGTGGTGGAATCCGGCGGCCGAAACGCAAGCCTCCGATCGCGCTCACCGCATCGGTCAGGACAAGCCGGTGTTCGTGTATCGCCTGATATGCGCCGACACCGTCGAGGAGCGCATCGAGGATTTGAAAGCGCGCAAGGCCGAGCTTGCGCAGGCCGTGCTGGAAGGTGGGGGTACCCGCGACAAGCTGAAGTTCGACGAGGATGATCTCAATGCGCTGTTTGCGAACGAGTAATGCTCTTCGTGTTGGCGGCGCGCTATTTCTCTGCTTGGCTCGATAATGCAGAAGGTGGACGGAGGTAAACACCATGACGCCTTCAATCGACACATTCGATGGCGGCTGCGATTGCCGCTATATCCGCTATCAGCTCACCCGCGCACCGATGTTCGTGCACTGCTGCCATTGCCGCTGGTGCCAGCGCGAAACGGGGAGTGCGTTCGTGCTCAACGCGATGATCGAAACCGAATGCGTGCAACTGGCACAGGGCGAACCGGAAATGGTCATGACGCCTTCCGCAAGCGGCAACGGCCAGAACATTGCGCGTTGTCCGCACTGCCGCGTCGGGCTGTGGAGTCACTATCCAGGCGCCGGCCCGCTGTTCGCCTTCGTGCGCGTCGGTACCCTCGATGATCCCGACCGTTTCCCGCCGGACATCCACATTTTCACCATGTCGAAGCAACCGTGGGTGATCCTGCCGGAAGGCGTACCCGCGATGCGTGAGTACTACGATCGTGAGAAATACTGGCCGGAGGAAAGTCTGGAGCGGCGGGCGGCGTTGCTTGCAGACTAGCGGGGAATCAGACAACTCGCTGGTTGCGACAAGCGAATCGAGGGTCGCTTCATGGCAGGGCATCCTTGACGGCTGCGATTGAGGTGGCTACGTCGCTTGTCGAAACTCATCTGGGTTTCGGCCCACGCATGGGCACCGGATGGCCGTATGGCGATTTCGCTTCGCGCGACAGGGTGTTCTTTTCAAGCGCGTCCAGATACGACTTCCAGTTGCTGTCTTGGTTGATGCCCAAGTCGTACAGGGTCTCCCACGAGAAGATGCCGGTGGCGTGGCCATCGGAGAAACGCAGCAACACGGCATAGTTGCCGACCGGTTCGATGGCGTTGATGTTGACCTCGCGCTTGCCGGCGACCAGCACCCGCTGGCCGGGGCCATGGCCCTGCACTTCGGCTGACGGCGAATGCACGCGCAGGTACTCGCACGGCATCACGAAGTGCTCGCCCGAGTCGAAGGCGACTTCCAGCGTGTGCGACTTCTTGTGAAGGACGATGTCGGTGGGTTTGGGCGTTGGCATTCCCGTCATTTTATCGGCGCATGTCACGAGGTGGTCTGATGTCGATCAGCGTGATGCGTGCGTCCTCCTGTGCGTGTGCCAGGCGGATCGTCTGCGTCGAAGGCGCCGCAACGCGCAGATGGAATTCAATGCGCGCTACCGAACCCCGATCCGGCAAAATCGATCCGCGGCGGCTGTCCGGCGACATCGAGCAGCACTTGCGCGTAGGGCTCGTCGAAGCTGACGGTGGAAATCTCGTCCCAGCCGAAGAAAGACGGCTCGCGAAGCCACTCGGCGTCGGGAGTGATTTCCTGCAGGGTGAAGCCGTCGTCCTCGATCCCGAGTGGGCGACCGATATAGCAGACTTCGTGCTCGTCCTCGGTATCCACGTGCACGCACATCACCGCTGCGTATTCGGCCGTGGCCCGTACTACTTGCGTGATGTCGTCGAGCGGGAAGTTGCGTGGCAGGCGCGGATGGATGTTTCGGACCGCCAAGGCTTTTTCCATGAATACGTGATGGCCATCGGGCGCCTCGACCTCGGTGATGTCGGCCAGCCGCATCGCGTACATGCCGTCGAACCCGATCTGATCGCCGACCACCCACATCAGCAGCCACTCACGGCCGATCCCGGCGAGATAGCCGCAGAAGCTGCCTTCCTCGAGGTCGCTGCGCCACACCCGCACCAGTTCGCCACGTTGCAGCGCACCGCGCAGCTTCGGACGTGGGCTGCTGGACTTGAATTTGAGGACCTTGCCCATGGCGTCATTGTAGCGGTCCGGGCAAGCAATGCCCTGACCCGATTCCAACGGGTGTACTCACAGGATGTAGCGCGACAGATCCTCGTTGGATGCCAGATCTTTGAGGTTTTTGTCTACATATTCGGCGTCGATAACGTACTTTTCGCCGCTTTTATCCGCAGCCTCGAAGGAAATGGTTTCCAACAGCCGCTCCATCACGGTCTGCAGGCGCCGGGCGCCGATGTTTTCGGTGCTTTCGTTCACGTTGAAGGCGACCTCGGCCAGCCTGGCGACACCCTCATCGGTGAATTCCAGTTCCACGCCTTCGGTCCCGAGCATCGCCGCGTATTGCTTGGTCAACGCGTTGTTCGGCTCGCGCAGGATCCGTTCGAAGTCATCGACCGACAGCGCCGACAGCTCGACCCGGATCGGCAGGCGGCCCTGAAGTTCCGGGATCAGGTCGGACGGTTTGGCCATCGAGAACGCGCCCGAGGCGATGAACAACACGTGGTCGGTCTTGACCGGGCCGTATTTGGTCGACACCGTCGAGCCTTCGACCAGCGGCAAAAGATCCCGCTGCACGCCTTCGCGCGACACGCCCGCGCCGCTGCCCCAGTCGCTGCGCTGCGCGACCTTGTCGATCTCGTCGATGAACACGATGCCGTTCTGCTCGCAGTTCTCGATCGCCTGCGCCCGCAGTTCGTCGTCGTTGAGCAGCTTGCCAGCCTCCTCGTCGATCAGCAGCGGCCGTGCGGCCTTGATCGTCAATTTCCGTTTTTGCGTCTTGCCGCCACCGATGTTCTGGAACATCGAACGCAACTGCTGCGACATTTCCTCCATACCGGGCGGCGCCATGATCTCGACGCCGACGTTCATGGAAAACTCGAGCTCGATTTCGCGATCGTCCAGCGCACCCTCGCGCAACTGCTTGCGCAGTTTCGTGCGTGTGGACGAGTCGTGCCCGATCTGCGTGGCGTCGGATTCGGCGTGCTGGTCCCAGCCGCCGCTGCTCTCGCGGCGCGGCAGCAGCGCGTCGAGAATGCGTTCGTCGGCGTGTTCTTCGGCCTGCGAGCGAACCCGGTCCTTGGCCTGGTCGCGGGTCAGCTTGTAGGCAACGTCGGCGAGGTCGCGCACGATCGAATCGACGTCCTTGCCGACGTAGCCGACCTCGGTGAACTTGGTTGCCTCGATCTTGACGAACGGTGCCTTCGCGAGCGTCGCGAGGCGCCGCGCGATCTCGGTTTTGCCGACGCCGGTGGGCCCGATCATCAGGATGTTCTTGGGCGTCACTTCGTTGCGGAACGCCGGATCGAGCTGCATCCGGCGCCAGCGGTCGCGCAGCGCGATTGCGACCGCGCGCTTCGCGTTGTGCTGGCCGATGATGAAGCGGTCGAGTTCGTTGACGATTTCTCTTGGGGTCAGTTCGGACATTAAATACCTTTGATGCAGGAGCGCGGGTTCGCATGATGCGGCTTGGCGGGAATGGTTTCCAGCGGGTGGGCCCCTACAATTCCTCGATCGTGACGTTGTGATTGGTATAGATGCAGATGTCGCCGGCGATGCCCAGCGCCTTTTCGACAATCTGACGCGCGTCGAGGTCAGAGTTGTCGAGCAAAGCCTTGGCTGCTGCCTGTGCGTAAGGCCCGCCGGAACCGATCGCGATCAGGCCGTGTTCTGGCTCGAGCACGTCGCCGTTGCCTGAAATCAGTAACGAGGCATCCTTGTCCGCGACCGCCAGCATCGCTTCGAGTCGCCCCAGCCGACGGTCGGTACGCCACTCCTTGGCCATCTCCACCGCGGCGCGGGTCAACTGCCCGTTGTGCTTGGCTAGTTTGTCCTCGAACAGCTCGAAAAGGGTAAAGGCATCGGCTGTCGCGCCCGCGAAGCCTGCCAGCACGTCGGCGTTCTTGCCGAGTCGGCGTATCTTCTTCGCATTGCCCTTGACGATGGTATTGCCGAGTGTGACCTGGCCGTCGCCGCCAAGAACGACCTTGCCGTTCTTGCGCACCGACAGGATGGTGGTGGCGTGGAAGGATTCCATGGGCGCCTCACAGAATGGTGAGCCGGAAACATGGGGATGCCGGACGGCGAAGGCAAGCGGCTGCGCGACAGCCGGGCCGGGCCGCCGGCGACAGGCGTTTCGATCGCGCGCAGGCGCGCTCCTACTTGCGCTTTGCCCTGGGGTGCGCAGCGTCGTACACCTTGGCAAGGTGCTGGAAATCCAGGTGGGTATAGATCTGGGTGGTGCCGATGTCGGCGTGACCAAGCAGTTCCTGCACCGCGCGCAGATTGCCGGAAGATTCCAGCAGGTGGCTCGCGCAGGAATGTCTGAGCAGATGCGGGTATACCCGCTTCCATACGCCCTGCGAACGTGCGCGGCGCTTGATCGCCGCTCGCACCGCGCCGGCGGTCAGACCGCGATCGCCGCGCCCACGCAACACCGGATCGTCGTCGCCTGCCGGGTGCGAGGTGCGCAGCGTGGCCAGCGCGGTCAGCGCCATGCGTCCGACTGGCACGATGCGAGTCTTGTTGCCCTTGCCGGTGACGCGCAGCAGACCCTCTTCAATATCGAGATCGCGCCAGCGAACGCCGCACAGTTCCGACACGCGCAGGCCACTGGAATACAGAAGCTCCAGCATTGCGTGATCGCGCAGCGCCAGTGGATCGCCGGCGGTCACATCTACCAGCGTCGCGGCTTCGTCCACGTCCAGCACTTCCGGCAGTTTGCGGCGCACCTTCGGCGAACGCACGCCTGCGGCCGGATTGTTCTGGAGTTTGCCTTCGCGAGCGAGAAAACGGAAAAAACTGCGAAATGCCGACAGCATTGCGCGTAGCGAGGGCGGTTCGAGGCCACGCCGGTGCTCGCCAGCGATGAACGTCTGCAACTGCTCGCCGCGCAGCTCGTTCCAGTCCCGGAGCGCAAGCCCGTTAACGAAGCGTGTCAGGGCCTCCAGTGCATGTGTGTAGTTGCGCAACGTGCCTGGCGAATACCGGCGCTCTACCTTGAGATATTCGAGGAACCTCGCGGTATCGGCGGCTAGCATGGACGACATCTCATACGGCCGGAAAGCGCGAAATCGCGGCGTCCAGTGCCTGCGCGATCAGCTTCAGGAAGATCGTGCCGATACCCGGATGGAATCGGTTGGGATCCTCGCTCCCGATCGCGAGCATGCCCTCATTGCCGATCTTGAGCAGCGCCGCCGATTGCACCTTGGTCGCCTCGGTGCCGAAAAGGCGATCGAGCTTTGCCTGCGCAAGCCGTCCGCAAGCCGGATCGCCACGTGTCAGGAAATCGGCGAACTCCGGCAGCGCCAGGCCGCCCTGTGGCACCGCGGTCAACCAGTCGGCCTGCGGCAGGTCGGCACCATCCCGGAAGAGCACCAGCCGCACCTGATCGGTGTGGAAGTCTTCGTTCAACGCGGCGACGAAACTGCGACACGTATCCGCGAGGTTGCCGTCGCGCAACAGGCCAACGGTCAGGGTGTGGACGCGCACCATCAATTGTTCGTTGTCGCCGGCAATCGCGACCAGTTCTGCCAGCCGTTCGTTGAGTTCTCGATTGCGCGCGCGCAACGCCTCGAGTTGATACGCGGCCAGCGACGCAGCGGGGCCTTCCTCGCGCGGCATCACCAGTTCCGTGGCGACATCCGGAAAGTGTTCCAGAAAGCGCGGGTGCTGGCGAAGGTATTCGGCGATGTCCATCGCCTCGAGGCTTTGCTTCAGGGTCAGATCGGCCATGTCGGATTCCGGTGGGACGGACGCAGTGTGAACATTTGCCGGCGAGTGTGCAACGTCAGCGTCATACGTCCAGCCATTCGCCATCGAATGCGAACGCGGCGGGGCCCGTCATCCAGAGCCTGTGCCCTGGACCTCGCCATGCGATTTCCAGCGAGCCGCCGGGCAGTTCCACGCGCACCTCGTTGCCCACCCGGCCACGCTGGTGCAGGGCCGCAACTGCCGCGCACGCGCCACTACCGCAAGCGAGCGTCCAGCCGGCGCCGCGTTCGTGGACACGCAGGCGGATGTTGCGGTTGTCCAACACTTGTACGAAGCCCGCGTTGACGCCTTCGGGAAAACGTGGGTGCGAGGTGATGTTGGGCCCGAGCTGGTCGACATGCGTGGAGGTGATGTCGTCGACCTCCAGCACCGCGTGCGGGTTGCCCATCGAGACTGTGGCGATGTCGACGCGTTCACCCGCGACGTCGAGCGGATAGGTTTGCGTTGCGGCTGGCGCGTCGAACGGAATTCGAGCCTGATCGAATTCCGGTTCACCCATTTCCACCGTGACGGTGCGCGCATCGATCAGATATATCCCGATCACGCCCGCCGGACTCTCCAGTTTTGCCTGCACGCCCGTGGCGAGCACTCCGTCGCGATTCAGCCATGCACCGATACAGCGTGCGCCATTTCCACATTGTTGTGCGGGTGAGCCATCGGCGTTGTAGATCGAGTAGGCGGCGGCGTGGGCAGGATCGCGCGGATGTTCGATGACCAGCAACTGATCGAAGCCGATGCCAGTGTGGCGGTTTGCGAGAGCGCGGATGTGCGAAGCACCGAGCGATGGCGCAGTGGTGCGCGCATCAATTACGACGAAGTCGTTGCCGATACCATGCATCTTCGTGAAGTGCAGACCCATGTCGCGGCCTTCGCGCTTCAGCCGCTACCGCGCGGCACGGCGGCAGTCGACGCTGGCGCGGGGACAGCGGGAGCTTTGGGCGTTGTGGGCGGCGCGGTTGTTGCAGGTGCCACGATGGTCGGCTTCGCCGGCGGCAAGGTCAATGGCCCTTTCTGCCCGCAACCGGCGAGCAGCGTAACGCCAAGCAAAACCAGGACGGTGCTCACGATGTAGCGATGCATGTATATGCCTTGCGCGGATCCATGCGCGAGTATACGGGGCGAACGTTCGATCGGGATCGTGCAACGTTGTTCGTCGGATGCGTGCGGAAAGAGGATCGGGCATTCGCGATCGATTCAAGGTGGGCCATCCGTGGCCCGCTGCTCGGGAAAACCCGTTCAATGGTCCGCGCTGGAGGCTGATGCCGGTTGCATTGACTTGGACGCGGCCGCGTCCGTCTTCGTCTTGCCTGGTTGCTGGAGGGTGCCCACCGTCACGGTGCCGCCCCATTGCGCGTCACGCGCGGCGAAATACTTCTTGGGATCCCAACGCCAGGGGCTCCAGAAATTGGTGCTGCCACAGCCGGCCTGTGGCACCTCGATGCCTCCGTTGCTGACGGCAGGGCCGCCGCAATTCGGGTTGGTCGAGACCGTGGTGATGCCGCTGTCGAAGCCGAGTCGTGAGCCGGTGGTCTGCATCTTGGCCAGCCTGAGTGCAACTGCCATACGGTGCTTGGCAACCTTGTCGCCGTACACCGGCAGTAATTTGTCCAGCACCGTTACCGCCTGATCGTGCTGTGTCGGGGTGAGTCCCTCGCAGACACGATCGCGGGTCTCGACGAATTTTTGATATTTGCGCTGTGCAGCCAATGCCAGCCATGCGCAGGCGGTCACCGGGTCTCTTTCAACGCCATGCCCGTTTTCGTACATCAAGCCGATGCTGAGCTGCGAGAGCTTGTCCGCGTACCTGGCGCCGTATTTGAAATACTTGATGGCGGCCTTGTAATGGCCTTCCGAATACAACCGCATGCCGGCGAACTCGCCGAACAGGTCCGGGTGTCCCCAGGTCGAAGCACTGTTCATGGCCGTGATGGTGCGTTCGATCGCCGAATCGGCCTTGGGCGGAGCAGGGATCGGGTTTTTCGGTGCGGCGTCGGTTGTCGCCGATGTGGTGGAAGGCGGCAGGGTTGCGGCGACCACTGTTACGGCGATACCCAGCAATGAGGCGCAAAGTGAAGCCAGCAGGATCGGTCGGTTCATCGGATGGACTCCTTGTCAAGGTTGCTTGACATCAAAAATTAATCTCGGCGGTGCTGTCTGTCAAGTACCCTTGACAGACATCGTATCCGTCGCGCTTTCGCGCGATCTGCAACCCCAGTTTGAACCGGGGCGACTTGGTCCGCATGTCCCGGATGTCACCGGTCTAACGGGTGACAGGTGTCAGGGTTTTTGCGTACCGCCAGGCATTCGAGCCGTCTTCGTAGAAGGCCGGCAGCTGCGCGCGGCGCTGAAAACCGTGTCGCTCGTAAAGCGCAATGGCTGACGGGCTGTCGGTGCGAACCTCGAGGTTCATCGTGGTGCAGCCGTGCGAGCGTGCGTCGGCTTCGGTTGCTGCAAGCAGCGTGGCGCCGAATCCATTGCCGCGGTCGCTGTTGTGCACTGCCAGCGAATAAAGGCGTGCGCTATGTGAATTCCGGCGATAGAAAATCACGGCCGCTGCACGGATGTCTCCGAGCGTCCCGATCACCAGCACGCTGGAGCTGGTGCTGGAGAGATGCCGGCGCGATTGCCTTCGGCTGATACGGTCGCACGTGAACGTTGCCTGCTCAAGCGCCAGCAGGCTGTCGAGGTCTGCGGGCGTCGCGTGCCGGATTTGGTCGCGGCGGTGAGGTGTCATGCGCGAAGCGTAGGCGGCGTCGGACGCATCGCGCAAGCATGAAACTGTGCGTACCGTATCGTCGCATGCCCCCCTTGCGTTCCGGTCGCGGCATGCCGACACTGCGCGGACCGTCAGGATGTCGTTCGCCGCCCGACAGGCAGAAATCAGGAAGTTTCCGATGAGTCGTCTGGTCATCGTTGTCGAAAAAGCTTCGGACTGGGGCTCCTATTACCCGTCCGACAACGTCGTCACCGCGATGCAGTACCTGCGCGAGCCAATCGGTGGCGACGAGCGTACCCACGTCATCAATCTGTGCCGCAGCTACAAGTATTTGGGCATCGGGCACTACGTTTCGCTGCTGGGCGAGGCCCGCGGACATCGCGTCATTCCGTCGGTGCGTACCATCAACGATCTCCGCAAGCGCGCCTTGTACAACCTGGATGTCGAGGATCTGAACCAGAAACTCGCGCGCTTCCTGCCCGCCGGCGGACAGGACACCACCGACCTTGGCATCCTGGTGTATTTCGGTGTCACTTCGTATCCGGCGTTGCAGGATTTGGTGAGACAGGTGTTCGAGACCTTTCCCTGCCCCTTGCTCCGTATCGAATTTGAACGCGACCGCGTGTGGCAGATCAGCGCGATCAAGCCGGTCGGTCTGCACACGCTCGACGACGCCCAGGAAGACGCCTTCGCGCAGGCGCTGGACACGTTCTCCAAGCGCCTATGGCGCAAGCCGCGCACCCGCAAGCAATATCGCTACGACTTGGCAATGCTGGTCGATCCCAAGGAGTCGATGCCGCCCTCCAATGTGCGCGCGCTCAAGCACTTCATTGCGGCCGGTCGTGACCTCGACATCGAAGTCGACAGCATTACCAAGCACGACTATCCGCGCCTCGCTGAATACGACGGCCTGTTCATCCGGGAAACCACGGCGCCCGACAACCACACTTACCGCTTCGCGCACAAGGCCGAGCGCGAGGGTATGGTCGTGATCGACGATCCGACATCGATCCTCCGCTGCACGAACAAGATTTACCTCAACGATCTACTGCGTTCGAAGAAGCTCGCGGTGCCTCGTTCGGAGGTGTTGTACCGCGAAGACGCCAAGCAGTTGCACGAGCTGCCGGAGAAACTGGGCTTTCCGATCGTGCTCAAGATTCCGGATGGTTCATTCTCGCGAGGCGTGGTCAAGGTCGATGACGAGAAGCAACTTGCCGACGGCGCGCAGCATCTGTTCCAAAGCACGGCGCTGTTGATTGCGCAGGAGTTCCTGTACACCGAGTTCGACTGGCGTATCGGCGTACTCGATCACAAGCCGCTGTACGCGTGCAAATACTTCATGTCGCGCGGGCACTGGCAGATCTACAACCACAGTGCCCGTGGCAGTGCGCGCTCGGGCGGGTTCGAATGCCTGGATCTGGACGACGCACCGGCCGAAGTGATCCGGCTCGCCGTGCGAGGTACCGCACCGATCGGCGACGGTCTGTATGGCGTCGACATCAAGCAGACCCGCGACCGTGCGCTGCTGATCGAGGTCAACGACAATCCGTCGATCGATGCTGGCGTCGAAGATACCGAGTTGGGCAGCGAGCTCTACCGGCGCATCATGGCCGAGTTGTTGCGGCGGATGGAGGCCAAGCGCAACGGCGTTGCGGTGTGAATGCGATCATCCCCGATTGCCGTGTATTCGAATTGTCATTGGCGAATCGAATGTTCCGGTTGGCGCACCTCAGAACGGCCACCTGGGGCCTGGAATCTCACAACGGCCGCTCCGAATGCGTCGTTTCGAAAATGCCGTTGACGCCTTGCGATGCGATGCGGGTGCAGGCGACGGCCTCCACGCGCACACGCATCTGGCCGCCAGCAGTAATGCTGGTGCGACGAGCAGCCAGAATGCGGGCGACCAACCGAGGGTGGCGTCGTGCAGGGGGAGCGGCGTCAGGCCGAGCAACACGATGCCGCAGGCGAGCCAGGTGCCGGCGGTGAGTGTGATCGGGTCAGGTGTTGCTTGTGCAGGGTCACTGCGGAAAGTTCCGACGGTGGCGCGGCGGTCATGCCGGTCGGGTGCCGCAGGGGTCGTGATCCCGTGGCGAGCAGATTGCCCGTGGCTGCGTCGGATACCGAAGGACTGGCGTGCGTGGCGGATGGCAAACCTTTGGTGGCGCATGGGACGCTCCGGTCATGGTTGCAGGTATCTTGCGCCGCGACCGTCTCACGGGTTGCGACCGTCGTTTCGCGATCCTCCCGAGAACTGGCTCGTTCAGTTTCATCGCATCGTTCGTGTTCCGGGGGCCGCGGGCATCAGAACGGCGATGACCACCAGAGCCGCCGTCGCTGGCCAGGAGTTCCCTGGCCAAATGCTCAAGTTGCCGTCCGTGGCCAAGAGTTGAAACCCGCCATCCGCGGCAAAGAACTCCGTGGCCTGACTTTTCGCGAAGCTTTTACACTGCCCCCATGACCGCCATCCCGCATTACGCCGTATTCGGCCATCCAGTCGCGCATTCGTTGTCTCCGCGCTTGCACACATTTTTCGGTGCGCAGGCAGGTATCGAGATGGAATACATCGCGCTCGATGCTGAGCCCGCCGAATTCGCCGGTGCGGTGCGCGCGTTTTTTGCTGTGGGTGGAAGCGGTGTAAACGTCACGCTGCCGCACAAGGCTGCGGCGTTCGAGCTCGCCGACGTGCGCAGCGTGGCCGCCGAGCGTCTGGGTGTCGCCAACGTTTTGACGTCTTTGCCCGACGGGCGTATCGAGGCCGAGAGCAACGATGGTGTGGCGATGCTCGCCGATTTGCACTCGCGCCGCGGGGTCGATCCAGCGGGTCGCAACGTCTTGTTGCTTGGCGCCGGCGGTGCCGCACGCGCGGCGGCGTTCGCGTTGCGGGATGCGGACGTGCGCAGGCTGGTCATCGTCAACCGTACTTTCGAACGCGCGGCGGCGCTGGCCGAAGCGCTGGCGCAGCCAGACCGCGTGTGCATATCGCGCTGGGACGCATTGGAGCGTTGCGCACCGTTCGACCTGATTGTGAACGCGACTTCGGCTGGCGTGCAGCAAGTGCAACTTACGCTCCCTGTATCGCTGGTGGATGCCAAGTCCATCGCGTATGACTTGAGTTATGGCCTCGCGGCACAGCCGTTCCTGGCCTGGGCGAGCCGGGCGGGTTCTGCGTCGGCGTTCGACGGTCTAGGCATGCTCCTCGAGACCGCCGCTGCGTCGTTCGAGCGCTGGCATGGCGTGCGGCCGGACGTCGATGCAGCGCGGCGAACCTTGCGCGGGGAGTCTCGTCTGTAGTAACCGGCCGGCGCGTAGCGCCTGCTCTTTCTTCTCCGGCAACCGGTCGCCCGTCGGCGCAAGCCTACAAAAGATAGTCATTCTTGAGTTCGACGTAGTGTTGCGCCGAATAGCGCACCGCTTCAATTTCGCCATCGCTCAGACGGCGCACGCAGCGCGCAGGATTGCCGATCCAGAGTTCGCCCTCACCGACCACCTTGCCGGGGGCGACCAGCGCGCCGGCGCCGACGAACGCGTGGCGCTTGACCACCGCGCCATCCAGCACCGTCGCGTGCATCCCGATCAGGCAGCAATCCCCGATGGTGCAGGCGTGTATCACCGCGGCGTGGCCGATTGTGACATCGCTGCCGACCAGGCAGGGAGACCCACCTGGCGTATACGGACCGTCGTGCGTTACATGCAACACCGCGCCATCCTGCACATTGGTACGCGAGCCGATGCGGATCTTTTCAACGTCACCGCGCACCACTGCGGCCGGCCATATCGATACGTCGTCGCCCAGTTCCACGTCGCCGATTACAGTCGCGGCGGAGTCGACATACACTCGCGCGCCCGGTTTGGGCAACACGCCCCGATAAGCCCGCAGGTTGGCCATTGCACTTCGCTCTTGCGTGGGTCACGATCCATGCATCGTAACGACCGCACGGGTTCATGGAAACGCCGGTCGCCAGCTTGAACATGCTGCTGCAGAACCAGCGCGCCGCGTGGCGCGCGCGGGTATCGGATTATGCGCAGCGCAGGGACGGTTTCGCGTGCCTTCGCGCGGCTGTCAAGGCGCAGCTGTGGGATTCAAGGCGCGCCGGGTTCCTGTCGTTCTAGATGCAGATGCAAGTGTTGCGGCAGTCACGCCGGTCGGCGAGCGGATGGCTGCAGCCACCTTGTGGCAAGTGCGCGGAACGGTTGCCGCGCCGATTCATTCGCTGACGATGCGCGTGGCGGGTTCGCGCAGTGCGTCGCGGGTGCAGCGATAGCCGATCTCGATGGCCCGGTCGAACTTCTGCCAATCGAACATGCCGACCTCGTGCATGTCGGGGCGCAGAACCAGATCGGCGAGCTCGCGCCGCCGCGCACTGCCGCTTTCGGAATTGACCATGCCGGCCCGTACCAGGATCGCGAAGGCGTTGGGGCGCAAGTCGTGGCGGTGACGTTCGGTCCACAGGGTTGGCCACGGCGGGGACGCGGCCTCGTCGACACCCGCGCGAAGTGTATCGTCGGCGCCTATATCGACGGCGATCAACCGGCCGTGACCTTCCTCGGCCAGCACGTCGGTGGGCAGGTTGTTGATCACCGCGCCGTCGACGTACACGTGATGATCGTGAAACAGCGGGGGAAGGATACCCGGCACCGCGCCGGATGCACGCAGCCAGCGCCACAGCAGACCTTCGCGGTGCACTGCCGTGGTGCCGAGCGTGAGATCGGCCGACACGCATGCGAACGGTATAGGCAGATCCTCGATGTCGATCTCCCCAAATGCTTCGCGCAGCAGCATCGTCGTGCGCGCGCCGCGGGTCAGCGCGACCAGCGGCAAGGTCCAGTCGTGCAGCGGTTTGCCGTCCACCAGCGCGCGGCGGTACGCCTCGCGCATTTTGCCGTCGTCCCATTCGTAGGCGATACCTGCGCCTATGATCGCGCCGATGCTGGTGCCGACCACGGTGTCGACGCCGATGCCGGTCTCGCGCAGGGCCTGGACCACGCCGATCTGCGCGAAACCGCGCGCACCGCCTCCCGACAGCACCAGCCCGGTGCTGTTGCCGGAAAGCAGTCGCGCGATGCGCGCCACGTCGCCATCGTGGCGCCAATGATGGTGTTGCAATTCGTCGGAGCCGAGCCTGGCACGCCACGCGCGGGCAGCGCCGTAGATGAACTTCCCGCCCGGATGGTGCAGGATCAGGTGACGCGGTCGATGGTGCGTGCCTTCGATCCTCGCTTCGCGGCCGTTCGGACGGCCTTCGTCTGGCTGCAGGTGGTTGCCGATCCGATAAGGCCATTCTTCCGGGGTGCATTCGCTTTCGGCCAGCAGCAGCAAGGCGTCGGCCTGCCGTTGGCACAATCCTTGCCATGACGCATCGCCATCGCCGAGATACAGCACGAAACGGGATTCCGCTTCGCGCGCGGCAAACCAGTCGGTGTCGCGTGCCCGCCCGAGCTGCGCGTCGATCACCAGACAGTCGCCCCAAGCCAGCAACTGGTGTTGCAATGCTTCGGCGAATCCGTGCGCATCGACGCTGCGATCGAACGGCAGGACCGCGAACGTGCGCGGCGGACTGGTGGCCTCGTCATGGGTGTCGCGCAGCAGGCGTTGCACCGCGACGCGTGCGGCGCTCAGCATTGCTTGCGGGTGCCGCGCGACGAGTTTGTCGAAACCTGCCCTGGACAGCCGCAGCAACTCCGAATCGCGCAGCGCGCGCACGCTGTGGGTGCGGTCCTCCCCGAGGATCAGTCCGATTTCGCCCAGTGTCTCGCCGGCCGGGATGACCCCCAGCATGCGCGGCGGTCCACCGATCAGGGGTGTGCCGAACAGGCCAAGGCTGCCGGATTTCAACAGGAACAAGGCGTCGGGATCTTCGCCGCGCAGGTACAGCGGTGCGCCGCCGGGCAGCAGGAACCAAGCCATCTCTTCGAGCAGGGCATCCAGTTCGTGCCGTTTGAGGTGGCCGAACACCGCGGTGCTCGCCAGCAGCGCGCGTAGATCTTCAGCTGGCGTCGTGTCCATTCCGCGATTCTAGTGCCCCGTCCCGCAATTTCGTCTGCGCATACGCCGTCGGCCCCGCCAAGGAGGTCGGGCAGAGGACGCCGGCTTGATTTCGGTGTGCAGCAACGCCACGCTGTGAGATTCCGATGGAGCCGCCGATGCCACCCCCCAACCCCCTGCTGGACGACGCGCAATTGCCGGCGTTTTCGCACATCCGTGCGGTCGATGTCGTACCCGCGATTGGCGCGATCCTGGCCGGATACCAATCCGGCATTGACGAATTGACTGCCGCTGGCACACCGCGCGACTTCGATCACGTCATGCTGGCTCAGGAGCGTCTCGACCAGCGCTTGGCCCGGGCGTGGGCACCTGTCTCGCATCTGCACGCGGTCGCGGACACGAAGGAGTTGCGTGAGGCGTATGACGCCGCGCTGGAAAAGATCACCGAATTCGAAACCAGGCTCGGGCAAAACCGCGATCTGTACGCGGCGGTGCAGGCGGTCGCCGACGCCCCCGACTTCGCGCAACGTTCGCGTTCCGAGCGCGCGCTTCTCGAGCACGCGCTGCGTGATTTCAGGCTGTCCGGGGTGGCACTGGAAGAGCCCGCACGCACGCGTTTCCGTGAAATCGCCAATGAATTGTCCAGGCTCACCACCGAGTTTTCCAACGCGGTGCTGGACGCGAGCGAGTCCTGGCACGAGCGCATCGAGGACGAGCGCGACCTTGCCGGGATTCCCGAATCCGGCCGCGCGGTACTGCGCGAGTATGCGCGCGAGCGCGGCCTCGACGGGTATCTGGCGACGCTGAAGCAACCTTCGGTGCAGGCGGTGCTGACCTATGCCGACAGCCGACCCTTGCGCGAGCGCGTGTACTGGGCTTACCAGACACGCGCCTCGGACCAGGGGCCGGATGCCGGCAAGTTCGACAACTCCGCGCGCATGGAGAAAATCCTCGCGCTTCGCCACGAGGCTGCATGTTTGCTTGGTTTCGCGAATGCGGCCGAGGAGTCGCTGGCCACCAAGATGGCGGCGACACCCGACGAAGTGCTGGTTTTCCTGCGCGACCTGATCGCGCGTGCGAAGCCGGTCGCGGAACGCGAGCTCGACGAACTGCGCGAATTCGCTCGCGTCGAACTCGGGCTGGAGACGCTCGAAGCCTGGGACGTCGCGTACGCATCCGAGAAATTGCGCCGCGCCCGCTACGCGCTGGATGAGGAACAACTGAAGGCGTACTTCCCGCTACCGTCAGTACTGAGCGGACTGTTCGCCGTCGCCGGCAAGTTGTACGGTATTACCGTCGAGCCTGCGCGTGCGCAGGTCGATATATGGCACCCGGACGTACGCTATTGCGAGGTGCGCGACGCCGACGGCGCGATGATCGCGGGCGTCTACCTCGACCTGCACGCGCGCAATGGCAAGCGCGGTGGCGCGTGGATGGACGTGTGCCGTGCTCGCTTTCGTGACGGCGATGCGGTGCAATTGCCGATCGCGTTCCTGACCTGCAATTTCGCGCCGCCCTCGGGCGGTCATCCGTCGTTGCTGACCCACGATGATGTGCTCACGATCTTCCATGAATTCGGGCACGGCCTGCATCATTTGCTGACGCGGATCGACCTGCCCTCGATCGGCGGGATCGATGGCGTGGAATGGGACGCGGTGGAGATGCCCAGCCAGCTCATGGAGAACTTTTGCTGGAACCGGCACGCGCTGGATTTATTCGCGAAGCACTGGTCGAGTGGCGAACGCCTGCCCGATGGGTTGTTCGAGAAGATGCTGGCTGCACGGCATTTCCAGGCCGGCATGTTCCTGGTGCGGCAACTGGAGTTCGCGCTGTTCGATTTCCTGCTGCACCTGCTATATGAGCCCGAGCGCGGTGCGCGGGTGATGGAAACGCTGGAAGCGGCCAGGCGCGAGGCCGCGGTGCTGCACCCGCCCGCGTGGCAGCGTTTTCCGCACGCGTTTACCCACGTCTTCGCGGGCGGTTACGCGGCGGGCTACTACAGTTATCTCTGGGCCGAGGTGCTCTCGGCCGATGCGTTCGGCGCGTTCGAAGAAAAGGGCGTGATCGACGCCGACACGGGTACGCGTTTCCGCGACGAAGTGCTCGGCGCAGGCGCGAGTCGTCCGGCGCTGGAAAGCTTCGTCGCGTTCCGCGGGCGTGCGCCCGCGCCGGACGCTCTGCTCAGATCCTACGGACTGATGGTCTGATCAAGTGCAGACGACCGTGCTGGCTGTGCATGCGGCCGTCGTGGCCGCACTGGTGGCAGCCACCGTCGAAGCCATGATCGCGGCCATTGTTGCCGCGGTCACCACTGCAGTTTCGGCCTGCGCCACTATGCTTGCCACGGCGCTGGCGCCCGCACTGCCAGGATCGCCGAGTTCCGCGATGCGCGCCTTGATCGCCGCATGTTCCGCCTTCGGGTAGAGCGCGTCGGTTACGCGGCAGGCCGCTGCGAGGTGGATCAGGCAGGCGGTTTGCGCATCGGGCGTCTCGCCGCGCAGCAACGCGTCATCCATGCGCGCGCGGATATCGTGCTCGACGCGTGCGTTGCGTTCCGGATACACATCCTGGTGGAACAGCAGCAACACGCGCCGTTCGCGCTTTTCGAGGGCCCCTTGCAACACCAGGCGGTCCAGCAAACGCTGGCGCAGACCACCGAGCGCGCCCGACAGGTTCCGGACCCAGTGCTTCAAGCCCTTGTCGGGCGTGGCTGCGATCACGCGCAGCGCATCGTCCAGCAAGATATCTTCCGTGGTCGGACCGGTTGCCGTGACACGCTCGTCATCGATCCGGATGTCGCCACGCAGCGCCAGATCCATCACCAGCGCACCTGCGAGGCCGAAGTCGAGGCCGATCGCGGCTTGCGGCAACACGCGGCCGCGTTCGTCGTCGAGGGCGAGCAGCAACAAATCGGTGGCGAGCATCGGGTTGACTCCGGTCGACTGAAATCCATGACTGGGGTCGTCGTGGCGTGTTTACAATGACTTCATGCGCATCGCCTCGTGGAACGTCAATTCTTTGAAGGTGCGGCTGCCGCACGTCGAGCAATGGTGCCGCGAGATGCAGCCGGACGTGCTGGCACTGCAGGAAACCAAGCTCGCCGACGACAAGTTTCCGCGCGAGGCGATTGAGGCGTTGGGTTACCACGTGGCCCTCTCAGGGCAAAAAACCTACAACGGCGTCGCGATCCTCGCGCGTGGCCCCCTGACCGATATCGTCGCGGGCGTCCCGGGTTTCGATGATCCTCATCGACGCGTGCTGGCGGCAACGGTCGACGGCGTGCGCATCGTCGATCTTTACGTGGTCAATGGCCAGAGCGTCGGCAGCGAGAAATACGCGTGGAAGTTGGAATGGCTTGCCGCAATTACCGAGTACCTGCGTGCAGAATTACAGCGTCACAACAAGGTGGTCGTGCTCGGTGATTTCAACATTGCGCCCGACGATCGCGATGTGCACGATCCGGAAGCCTGGCGCGACCAGATCCTGTGTTCGAAACCCGAACGCGCGGCGCTCGGTGCGATCCTGGATCTCGGCTTCGTCGATTCCTTCCGCGCCTTCGTTGAGGACGCCGGGTATTTCAGCTGGTGGGACTATCGGCATGCTGCGTTCCGGCGCAACCTCGGCCTGCGCATTGACCTGATTCTTGCAAGTGAAGCCCTGCGAGAGTGCATGACCGCGGCGTCGATCGATCGCACCCCGCGCACCTGGGATCGTCCGTCCGACCATACGCCGATCGTCCTGGAGCTTGCGAACTGAGCGATGTGCCCCGATGATGCCAAGCATGGACGCGACGCCCGCCCCACAAGAAGTCATCAACGAAATCATCGACGACGCCGAACTGGAAGTGCTCGATCATTACTTGCGCGGCCACGCGCGGGATTCCGACGAGACGATGCTCCTCGACGGCGTGCACGGGATGCTGACCGCACTCGCCATTGGCCCCGATCCAGCGCTTCCCGAGGAATGGTTGCCAGAAGTGTTGCACGCGCCATTCGAGGACCCCGAACAGGGCGCGGCGGTGCTGGCGCTGCTCGCCAAGCTCAACGACTCGATTCCCGCCGAACTTGATGGCGAGATGTACGAGCCGGTGCTGGGTGAGGTGGACGCCGAACAACCTGTGCACAGTGATTTGACCGCGGCCGGTTGGTGCGAGGGCTTCAGTCGCGGCATCGACCTGCGCGCCGCCATCTGGGAATCGCGTCTGGCCGAAGATGGGGAATTGCTCGAAATGCTGAGCCCCATCATGGCGCTCGCAGTGGATGAGGGCGTGCTCGCCGCCGACGTGCCGATCGCCAAGCTCGACGACAATGAGTACGAAGCCTGCCTGGCGCAGATTCCAGATGCGGTGGAAGCGGTCGCGCACTACTGGCGCGTGCGGCCACCCACGGAGCGCGAGCGCACCTCCGGCGGTGGCGCATCGACGAACGCATTCCCCAGGCTGCCGGCGCGGCGTGGCGGACGCTGGGTGCATTGACTGACCCATGCGCGTGTCCCACATCGGGCTATACGAACCACTCAACACGCTGAAGTCGATCACGCCTGACGTCTGGGTTGCCGATGGCCCTGCGGTGCACATGGCCGCGCCTTTCGGGGCAAGCGCCGCGTTTCCCACGCGCATGACCGTGGTGCGATTGCGCGACGGGTCGCTGTGGTGTCACTCGCCGATTGCCCCGAACGCCGGCTTGTTTGCCGAAATCGATGCATTGGGACCGGTTCGGCATCTGGTTTCCCCCAATCTGCTGCACTACACGCACATCGCGGCGTGGAAGCGCCGTTATCCCGATGCGGTGGCGTGGGCGTCGCCGGGCGTGCGACGGCGCGCCGCGTCACAGCGGATCGAGGTGGCGTTCGACGCCGACCTGACCGACGCGCCGACGGATGCCTGGGCGGCGGATCTCGACCAGCTCCGCTTCTGCGGCAGCCGGGTGCTGGAGGAGTTCGTCTTCTTTCATCGTGCCGGTTCGACCGTGATTTTTGCCGATATGATCGAGAATTTCGAACGACAAAAATTGACGCGTGGCATGCGCTGGATCGCGCGGCTTGGCGGCGTGCTCGACCCCGACGGCAAGATGCCGCTCGACATGCGCATGACTTTTCTTGGCCGCAGGCGTCAGGCACGCAAGTGCTTCGAAAAGATCTTGGCTTGGCATCCGCGTCGGGCGATCCTCGCGCATGGCCGCTGGTATCCCGGCAACGCCGAAGCCGAGCTGCGCCGGGCTTTTCGCTGGGTAGCGTGAAGGTGGATGACACACGGTGAACACTGCGATCCCTTCAGGGGCATTGTTTCCCCGACCGCGCGGACGCATCTTGGGTCTACCCTGAAACCCCGGAGACGCACATGGCTTCCCGTACTGTCACCCGCCGCGTCCGCGGCATCCCCACGTCGGACGGCGCGGGCGTCCAGCTGACCCGCGTGATCGGCCAACCCAAGCTCGACTCGCTGGATCCGTTCCTGCTGCTGGACGAGTTCGGTTCGGACGCTGCCACCGACTACATCGCGGGCTTTCCCGATCATCCGCATCGCGGTTTCGAAACCGTCACTTACATGCTGGACGGGCGGATGCGCCATCGCGACAACCACGGAAATTCCGGCTTGCTTGAATCAGGCAGCGTGCAGTGGATGACTGCCGGCCGCGGCATCGTGCATTCGGAAATGCCGGAGCAGAATGACGGCCTGATGCGCGGATTCCAGTTGTGGGTCAACCTTGCCGCGAAGGACAAGATGACCGCGCCGCGCTATCAGGACATCGCTCCGCAGCGCATTCCCGAAGTGCAACTCGCGCCGGGTGCGAAAGCGCGCGTCCTCGTCGGCGAACAGGCAGGCGTGCGCGGTCCGGTCGAGAATATCGCGACCGATCCGCTCTATCTCGACCTGCATCTGGACGCCGGTGCGCAGACCGATATCGACCTGCCTGCGGAGCACAACGCCTTCGTCTATGTATACGAGGGTCAGGCGAAAATCGGCAGCGGTGCGTCGAGCGAACTGCTGCGCGGGGATCTGGGCGTGCTGGCCAAGGGCGGCAAACTGCACGTCGCTGCGGAAAATTCGGCGGCCCGATTGATCGTGGTCGCCGGCCGCCCGCTCAACGAACCGGTCGCCAAGTACGGCCCGTTCGTGATGAACACGCAGCAGCAGATCGTGCAGGCGGTCGAGGACTTTCGCGCTGGTCGCTTCTGAGGAGCCGAGGCCGAAGCGAACTCGACAAGCAGTGCGATTCTCACGCCCTTTCACGATGGGGCAGTGGCGGGCGCTTTTGCGCCATTCGCCATGGAAACGTTTACAAACGCAAATAAAAACGCACCGATAGCCGCGCGGCTATCGGTGCGTGACTATTTCGGGCTTACTGCAAAGTTCAGGCGGGAGCGACTTCGTCCGCCTGCAAGCCTTTCTGGCCCTGGACGACCTTGAAGCTCACCTTCTGGCCTTCCTGCAGGGTACGAAAACCGGTGCCGGTGATCGCGCGGAAATGCACGAATACATCCGGACCGTTTTCACGGCTGATGAAACCGAAACCCTTGCTGTCGTTAAACCACTTGACGGTACCAACCTCACGATCATCCGACATAAAAACTCCGAGCAATAAGCAACAGACAA
>JBOHYR010000099.1:0-22419 GCA_050737995.1 Rhodanobacteraceae bacterium | reverse complement strand
GTATTTGGCGCGCGCGGTGCGGTAGTCGATGTAAGAGGCGTGCTCCCACACGTCGCAGGTCAGCAGCGGACGGTCGCTGCCGGTGATCGGCGTGCCGGCGTTGGAGGTGCTGACCAGGCCCAGCGAGCCATCTGAACGCTGCACCAGCCAAGCCCAGCCCGAACCGAAGGTGCCGGTCGCAACCTTCGCAAATTCCTCCTTGAACTTGCCGACGTTGCCGAAGGCCTTGCCGATGGCATCGGCCAATTTGCCGGACGGATCGCCGCCGCCCTTGGGCGCAAGCGAGTTCCAGTAGAAGGTGTGGTTCCATGCCTGCGCGGCGTTGTTGAACATGCCACCGGTCGCCTTCTTCACGATGTCCTCGAGGTTCATGTCGGCGAAGTCGGTGCCCTCGATCTGCTTGTTCAACTTGTCGACGTAGGCCTTGTGGTGCTTTCCGTAGTGGTAATCCAGGGTCTCCTCCGAGATGTGCGGGGCCAGCGCGCTGCGCTCGTAGGGAAGCGGGGGAAGTTCGATCGCCATGGAATTCTCCTTGAGTTCGAGGGGCGGGAAATGGAGGCATGCCCGGGTGCGCGCCTGATACAATACGCTGCATCCGCATGACACCACCCTCCATTCTAGACCCATATACCATGGACGTAATCGAACGCATTAAGCAAACGCTCACGCAGCACCCCATCGTGCTGTACATGAAGGGCACGCCCGATTTCCCGATGTGCGGATTTTCGATGCGTACCTCGCAGGCGCTGAACGAAATCGGCACGCAGTACTTTTCGGTCAACGTGCTGGAAGATCCCGAGGTCCGCGCCAACCTGCCGCGCTATTCCAACTGGCCGACGTTCCCGCAGCTTTACATCAACGGTGAATTGATCGGCGGTTGCGACATCGCATTGGAGCTGTACGAATCCGGCGAGTTGCAGCGGATGGTCGAGGAAGCCGCCAAGCAACCCACTGCACAATGAGCCTGCCCGTCACGCGGCTGCCGGTGGACTGGACGCCCGCCGCGGAGTCGCTGGCGGGACGGGTGGTGCTGATCACCGGCGCCGCTGGTGGACTTGGCCGCGCGTCGGCGGTGACGTGTGCAAAGGCCGGCGCCACGGTGTTGCTGGCCGACCGCAAGACACGCGCGCTGGAACCCGTCTACGACGAAATCGCGGCGCTTCCCGGCGCGCCGCGGCCGGTGTTGCAGCCGATGGATCTTCAGGGTGCCTCGCCGCTGGAATACCAGACTTTTGCGGAATCCATAGAGCGCCAGTTGGGCAGGCTCGACGGGCTGGTGCACGCGGCCGTGAAATGCGAAGGATTGACGCCGCTTGCCATGCTTTCGCCCGAGGAATGGATCACCACGCTGCACGTCGATCTCTCCGCGCCGTTTCTTTTGACCCAGGCTTGCATTCCGTTGCTGCTGGCACGCAACGACAGCGCCGTGGTGTTTGTGCTGGACGACCCGGAACGCATGGGCCGCGCGCACTGGGGCGCCTACGGTGTAGCCAAGGCGGGGCTGGAAGGGCTGGCGTCGATCCTCCACCAGGAAAGCGACGAGACATCCCTGCGCGTGCACGCGCTGCTGCCGGCACCCATGCGCACCAGGCTGCGCCGCATGGTCTGGGCGGGCGAGGACCCGGCCACCGTCGCAACGCCCGAGGCCGCAGCGCAGGCCGTGCTGTATCTGCTCTCGCCTGACGCGCGCGCGGCGCGCGGAAAGTTGCTGGATCTGCGCGAACCCGAGTCCCGCAAGGGGTAATCCATGCACACCCAGATGACCGTGCTGTCCGCCGGGATCATGCTGTTCCTGGTGCTCGACCCGCTTGGCAACGTGCCGTTCTTCCTCAGCATCCTGAAGGAAGTCGCGCCCAAGCGGCGGCGTTGGGTGATGACACGCGAGTTGCTGATTGCGTTGGGTGTGTTGGTCGCGTTTCTGCTCGGTGGTCGCGAACTGCTGTCGATCATGCAGCTCCGGCAAGAGGCAATCAGCATCGCCGGGGGTATCGTGCTCTTCCTGATTGCGATCAAGATGGTGTTCCCACCCAGGGACGGCGGCATCTTCGGTCCGGCGGGCCAGGGCGAGCCCTTCATCGTGCCGCTGGCGATTCCGGGCATAGCGGGACCTTCCGCGCTGGCCGCGGTGTTGTTGTTGACCAGTACCCAGCCCGGCCGTGAAGTGGAGTGGGGGCTGGCATTGTTCGTGGCTTGGCTGGCGACCGCCGTGATCCTGATGAGTTCGACCTGGTTGTTCAAGTTGCTGGGAGAAAGCGTGCTGACCGCACTGGAGCGCGTGATGGGAATGCTGTTGATCGCGCTGTCGGTGCAGATGTTCTTGGGCGGGTTGGAAGCCTACTTGCATGGAGCAACTTGAGGAACAGGAGACTACCCACATGAACGACGTCGCCAAGGCTACCCAGGCAAGGCCGGCCACGGTCAGCGCCCAGATCGTGCCGGCCGGCACGTTGGATGTGCTGTCGCGCAACGAAATCGCGCGGTTGCGCGACGCCACGGCGTCCGGGTTGCACACCTTGCTGCGTTCCTGCTCGCTGGCGGTGTTGACGTCGGGGGCGATGCAGGACAACGCGCGCGCGATGCTCGACCAGTATCCGGAGTTTGATATCCAGGTGTTGCAGCAGGACCGCGGGCTGAAACTGGATCTGAAGAACGCGCCCGCGCACGCATTCGTCGACGGCAGGATCATTCGCGGCACCAACGAACTGCTGTTTGCGGTCGTGCGGGACATTGTCTACGTGTCAACGCAGTTGACCGCGGGCCAGTTTGATCTCGCTGATTCCAGCGGCATTACCCACGCGGTATTTGACATCCTGCGCAACGCGCGAGTGCTGCGCGCGCGTTTCGATCCCAATCTGGTGGTGTGCTGGGGCGGCCATTCCATTGCGCGTGAGGAATACGATTACAGCAAGGACGTGGGCTATCAACTCGGGTTGCGCGGCATGGACATCTGCACGGGTTGTGGCGCCGGTGCGATGAAGGGGCCGATGAAGGGTGCGACCATTGCGCACGCCAAGCAGCGGCATTACGAGAACCGTTACATCGGCCTGACCGAGCCCGGCATCATCGCGGCCGAATCGCCGAACCCGATCGTCAACAGCCTGGTGATCCTGCCCGACATCGAGAAGCGCCTCGAAGCTTTCGTCCGCATCGGCCATGGTTTCATCGTGTTCCCGGGCGGCGTCGGTACTGCGGAGGAAATTCTTTACCTTCTCGGCATCCTGTTGGATCCCGCGAATGCGAGCGTGCCGTTTCCCTTGGTGTTCACGGGACCACGGTCGGCAGCGCCGTATTTCGAACAGATCGACAAATTCCTCAACCTCGTGTTGGGCGAAGTCGTCGCCGGTCGCTACCGGATCATCATCGACGATCCGGTAGCGGTCGCGCACGCGATGCAGCAGGGTATCGAGACGGTGCGCGACCATCGCATCGAGCAACACGATGCGTTCTTCTTCAACTGGGAATTGAACATCGACCTGTCGTTCCAGCAGCCGTTCCAGGCCACCCATGCGGCCATGGGAGCGCTGGACCTGCATCGTGGCCAGCCGCCGCATGAACTGGCTGCCGACGTGCGTCGTGCGTTTTCGGGGATCGTCGCCGGCAACGTCAAGGAAGAGGGCATGCACCAGATCGACCGGGAAGGTCCGTATGAAATCCATGGCGATCCAGGATTCATGCACGCCCTCGACACTTTGCTGCAAGGTTTCGTCGCGCAGCACCGGATGAAGCTGCCGGGCAGCAAATATGTGCCGTGCTACAGGATCGTCAGCGGTCCGCCCGTCGGGTAAACTGCGCGCCGGCGGCGGCTCCAGCGGAACGTCTCCGCTATGCTTCGTCCGATGTCATCCATCCGCCCGCTCTCTACCGAACTCGTCAACCAGATAGCCGCAGGCGAGGTGATCGAGCGCCCGGCATCGGTGGTCAAGGAGCTCGCCGAGAACAGCCTCGATGCCGGCGCGCGTCGCATCGACATTGACATCGAGCAGGGCGGGATGCGCTTGATTCGGGTACGCGATGACGGTGCCGGGATAGCGCCCGGGGAATTGGCGCTGGCGTTGGCTCCGCACGCGACCAGCAAGATCGCGAGCTTCGACGATCTCACACACGTCGCCAGCATGGGTTTTCGGGGCGAGGCATTGGCCTCGATCGCGTCGGTTTCGCGGACGAGCATCGCCTCGCGTCGCCCGGATGACGGGCACGGCACACGCGTCGACGCCGGAACGGAACGTACGTCGCAGCCCGCGTCGCACCCTGTCGGGACGACGGTGGAAGTCCGCGATCTGTTCCATGCCGTGCCGGCGCGCCGCAAATTCCTGCGCAGCGAGCGCACCGAGTTCGGTCACATCGACGAACTGGTGCGATCCCTGGCCTTGGCGCGTCCTGGCGTCGAATTCCGGCTCACGCACAACGGGAAGCCGGTGCGGATGCTGAAGGCCGCCACCGATGAAGCGACGCAACTCGGGCGCGTGGGTGAGTTGTTGGGCGATACTTTTGCTTCCAACTGCCTGCGCATCGAACAAGCATCCGCCGGGCTGCAGTTGGCTGGCTGGATCGGCCTGCCGACGGCTTCGCGTGCGCAAGCCGACCAGCAGTATTTCCACGTGAACGGTCGACTGGTGCGTGATCGCAGCGTCGCCCACGCGGTGCGGCAGGCATACGCGGACGTGCTGTTCCACGGCAGGTATCCGGCATTCGTGTTGTTCCTGGAGCTCGATTTCGCGGCCGTCGATGTCAATGTGCATCCCGCCAAACGCGAGGTGCGATTTCGCGACATGCGGCTTGTGCACGATTTCCTGTTCCACGCCTTGCACGACGCGGTCGCAGAGACCCGCGCGGGCGGGCATGTTGTCGATCCTTCACGACCCGGAGTTGCGCCTTCGCCCGGTGCAGCCGATTCGCCGTCACCCCATCCATTTTCACCACCACCGCGCCAATTCGGTCTCGGTGTGCGCGAAGCGCCCGTCGATCCGTATGCCGCGTTGCTTGGTTCGCGTGACGAGCCCCGTGCGGACGTTGCGCAATTACCGGCAGGCGGCCCCGGCGAATCGCCACCGCTCGGCTACGCGCTGGCGCAGCTTGCCGGCATCTACATCCTCGCCGAGAATGCACACGGCCTCGTGCTGGTGGACATGCATGCAGCACACGAACGCGTCACCTACGAGAAGTTGAAAGCGGCCCGCGACAGCAACGACGTGCGCTCGCAGCACTTGTTGGTGCCTGAGGCGATCGCCGTGAGTGAACGCGAAGCCTCGGCTGCCGAGGAATACGTCCAAAACTTGGCCGCATACGGGCTGGAACTCGATCGTACCGGTCCGCGTCAGGTCACCGCGCGGCGCATTCCTGCGTTGCTCGATGGTGCGGATGCCGCGCAACTCGCGCGCGATGTGTTGGCCGAGCTTGCCGAACACGGCAATTCACGGCACCTAGAGGAATTACAAAACGAACTACTTTCGACGATGGCCTGTCACGGTTCCGTGCGCGCGCATCGCCGCCTGACCCTGCCGGAAATGAACGCCCTACTCCGGGAGATGGAAAAGACTGAGCGTTCGGGACAGTGCAACCACGGCAGGCCGACCTGGACGCAGCTGTCGATTGCCGAGTTGGACAAGTTGTTTCTGCGCGGTCGGTAACACGCAGGTCGGGCTGAGCGCAGCGATGCCCGACCTGGCACCCGCAAGCAGTCGGGCTTCACTCCGTTCAGCCCGACCTGCGTTCTGACGCATGCGACCATCTCGTCCCGATGATGTGTAGGCCGGCTGCGCACAAGGTGTCCGCCGCGGTTTTTGCGCTATCGTTGCGTGTCGCCAGGCCTTGGCGTAATGACGAGAGAGGAACGTTACGTGATATCGGATCCTTACGTGGAGCAGATCGACCGCTGGCACCTGCGCAGGATCGAACGGCTCACCGCGCCAAACGGATGGCTGAGTCTGGTCGGGCTCGAATGGCTGAAACCGGGCGTCAATCGCATCGGGAGTGCCGCGGACAACGACATAGTGTTGCCGAAAATGCCTGCGCATCTCGGGGCTGTCGAATGGGCCGGCGACGGCACGTTATCGGTCACGCTCGATCCCGCGGCGGGTGCCTTGGTTCATGGTCAATCCGTCACGCATGCGACTTTGCTGGACGACAGTCATCCGAACCCGACCGTCGTCGCGTTCGGTACGGTCAGTTTCATCGCGGTGGAGCGCGGTGACCGGAAGGGACTTAGGGTACGCGATACCCAAGCGTCCGCGCGAACACGGTTCGCCGGCATCGAACGTTTTCCCGTGGATCCGGCCTGGCGGATCGTCGCCGAATGGCAACCGCTCGATCCGGCGTTCCAATTGGCGGCAGGCACCGTGATTGGTACCATCGAGAATTACCCGGCGCCCGGAAGAGCCGTGTTCGAGCGCGATGGCCAGCACCATGTACTTTATCCGGTGCTTGAAGCGCCGGGCGATTCGCAACTCTTCCTGATCTTCGCAGACCGCACTTCCGGCAAGGAAACCTACGGCGCGGCGCGATTCCTGTATGCCGACATGCCCAAGGATGGCAAGATCGTGCTGGATTTCAACAAGGCCTACAACCCGCCGTGCGCTTTCACGCCTTACGCGACTTGCCCACTGGCGCCGCCGGAAAACCGGCTGGACCTGAGGGTCCTGGCAGGCGAGAAGAAGTACCGGGAAAAACAATGAGTTTCGGGAACCTTTCATGGCCGCAGCGCTCAAATCCTGCGTCATTGCGCAAACTGGCGCCGACGGTCGGCGGCCAACGGATAGTGGATCTGGAATCGGTATGAACAGGATCGTCATCGTGATGGTGCTCGTGGCAGGTGCACTGTTGCCGCTCGAGCAAGCCGCCGCGCAAAAACCGGATCCATCGGTCGCCAACCGCGCCGAACTCTCCTATGCGCTGGGTTACGAAGCCGGCCGCGACCTCGGCCAACGCAAGCTCGATGTCGATATCTCGACTGTGTTGCGTGGCGTGCAGGATGGTTATACGCGCAAGAGTCCTGCGTACTCGCCAGAGGAAATGCAGCAGGTGATCCGCGCCATGCAGGAGAAGATGATCGCCGAGGCCCGGGCCGCGTACGAGAAACTCGCGGCCGCGAACCTGCAGAAGGCGCGCGAATTCTTTGCGCAGAACAAGAAGAAGAACGGCGTCGTTACGTTGCCGTCCGGCGTACAGTACAAGGTGCTCAAGGCCGGTGGCAAGGACAAGAGCCCGAATGTAGACAGCAGGGTGACGCTGCAATACCGCGGCGAGTTTCTGGATGGAACGGTATTCGACAACACCGAGGATCGCGGCAAGCCCGTAGTATTCCCTGTCGATCGGATGATTCCGGGCTGGCGCCAAGTCATCATGCTTATGCACGTAGGCGACCATTGGCAGGTTTTCATTCCTCCCGACCAGGCCTATGGCATACGCGGCGAACTGCCCCGTATCGGCCCCAACGAAGCGCTGGTGTTCGACATACACCTGTTGGGCGTCAAGCCCTGAACGGCGTCGGGATTGCCAAGCGCGATCACCGCATCTGGGTTAGGCTTGCCGGATGTCCACGGGCCCTTGCGATTCCCCAACCGACACGCCATTGACGCCGTGCATCGGTGTATGCCGGATGGATGCGACAGGCTTGTGCGTCGGATGCCGGCGTACGCTGGCCGAGATCGCACGCTGGGGCACGATGAGCAACGATGATCGGCGGCACTGGATTGCCAAAGTACAGCCCTCGCGGCCGCGGACGTGGCCATGACGGAATGGTTCGATGCGGTGCGACACGCTTTGCATCCGCTGGAGGCACCCCCGGGGCCACCCGGCTGGAACCATGCCTCACTGGTGGGGCTGATCGGGGATGCGCCACGCGCCGATGCGGCAGTGCTGATGGCGATCCGCGATTCCCCCGAGCCGGGCGTCGTGTTCACGTTGCGGCGCGACGATCTCGCGCAGCATGCCGGACAAGTGAGCTTCCCAGGTGGCCGTACCGATGAAGACGACACCGACGTCGTGGCGACGGCGTTACGCGAAAGCCACGAGGAAGTTGCCCTGGATGCCGGTGCTGTCGAACCGCTGGGCTACCTGGACAGGCTCGATACGATCAGCGGTTTCTGCGTCACGCCGGTAGTCGCTCGGCTTGCGCCCGATGCGGTGCTTTCGCCGCAGCCCGGTGAAGTCGCGAGGATTTTCGAGGTGCCGCTCGGCTTTCTGCTGAATCCAAAAAATCTGCATGAATACGAAATTCACCTGCGTGGATTGCGCAGGAAAGTGTATGAATACACTGGAATCGAACCGAGAATCTGGGGCGCGACGGCGTTGATGCTGGTGAATCTGATGCGGAGAATGGGAAGAATGCCATGGGCGAACACGCTGCCCTGATCGATGCGCAGGCGCTGGCGCGGCTGCCTCCGCAGTCCGTGCTGGTCGTCGACTGCCGGTTCGCGCTCTCCGATCCCGGCAAGGGCAACCGGGATTTCCTCGTGGCGCATGTCCCCGGTGCGGTCTACGCGAGTCTGGATCGCGATCTTTCCGACCTGTCCAAACAGGGGTTGGGCCGGCATCCCGTGCCCGACCCGGATACATTCGCGCAAACACTGGCGCGCTGGGGCTGGCATCCGGGTTTGCGCGTGGTGGCCTACGACGACGCGGGCGGCGCGCTGGCGGCCGCCCGGCTGTGGTGGATGCTCGAATGCACCGTCGGATCCACGAGCGTGCTCGATGGCGGCTGGCAGGCGTGGCGAACCGCGGGTCTTCCGGTCGAATCCGGCCCGGCCGGGTCGCGCACGGCGACGGATGTGACGTTGCGTTTTGACGCCAGCAAGACTGTGGACTACGAGGAACTCGAAACATTGCGTCACCGCGCGGCGAGCTTGATCCTGGATGCGCGTGGTGCGCCGCGCTTCCGGGGCGATTCGGAACCGATCGATCGGATCGGCGGACACGTTCCCGGTGCAAGCAACCGCCCGTTTTCGCAGAACCTCGATGCCGATGGCCGTTTCAAGCCGGTGGCAACATTGCGCGAGGAATGGGCCGGAGTGCTGGGCGGCCATGCGCCGCGCGATGTGGTGCACATGTGCGGGTCGGGTGTAACCGCGTGCCATAACCTGCTGGCGATGGAGGCGGCCGGCTTCCATGGATCACGGCTGTTCGCGCCGTCGTGGAGTGGGTGGGTGAGCGACGTTGAGCGCCCCGTGGCAAAAGGAATTGCCTGAAGGCCTGTCAGAACCTCACAGAGGCCAGCCGCATCGTCTCGCCGAAGTTCTTGCCATCGACAGGCAGGTACACGCTGGAAACGTGCTTTACCATGACGACGAAGTGTCCGTTTCCCGGCCTGCGCCAGTCGGAATTCGAAACGGCTGGACAGCGCATCGATACGGGCGCTGATGGCGGCCCGAACCTGTGCCGGTTGGCTGTCACGAGGCGTACGCCGCCGGCGGTGGGGAATCCTGCGTGATCCGGGTCGTCGCTGTAGCTGTCGCGCGAGTCGAAACAGCCCAGCGTGCCACTCGGTTCGGCATGCCGCCGATTGTCAGCCGACGCGTCGCCGAACATGCTGGCGAATGCCGCGCCGGCAATACGTTCCGATGAAGTTACGTTCGGGCCGATACGACATCGAATCCTGCCACCAATGCGGGCCACCTATCGCGAGAAGCGCCACCGCCACACATCTGCGCAATGGATGATGCCCTGCACGCTGCTCCTTGCGCGATCGGGAAGGTCGAAGCAGAAATGCGTCGCGGACGACCACGGCCACTTTTTGCTTGCCTGGATTATAATTGCCTTGACAATTAAAGCCGAAACAGTATCATCCTCGGCATGGATTCTGTCGGAACCACGTCTGATCGTTCGTTTCAGCTGTGCCGCTTGGTCGGCCGGTTGCGGGCGGAGTTTGTCAACAGCCTCGAGCACGAGATGACGCGGCAGGGCGTGGAACTCAACTTCAACCAGTTCGTTGCGCTCAAATTGCTTGGACACGAGAAGCCGATGACGCCGGTTGAGCTGGCGCGGGCGCTGCACTACAACCCGGGCGCACTGACTCGTCTGCTGGACAAGCTCGAGCAACACGGCTATTTGCGGAGGGTTCCCGATTCGGTCGATCGGCGCGCCTTGCGGCTCAAGCTGACGACCAAGGGGAGGTCGCTCCGCAAGCGCCTGATCGGTTATTGCGATGCGGTTGCCGAGAAGATTTTCGCGTGCGCCACGTCGCGGGAACGTGAACAACTGCATGCAATTCTGACCCGGGTACTGGATGGTATCCGTACCGACCGCGAGCAATCCGCACAGCATTGATTCGGTCGACCCAGACCCCAACCTCTACACTTTTCCGGCTCAAGCCATGACACTTTCGGTTTCCAGACGCCGTGCAAGCCCCTTTCTTCTGTTGATCGCCCTCGCCTTGGGCGGCTGTGCCAGCACCGGTGGATTGCACCCGGAGGTGACGCCGGTCGTTCCCCAAAGCCTGCACGCTGAACGTAGCCTTGCGGACGTGAAGCTGGACCCCGCCGCGTGGCCGCGGCAGGATTGGTGGAAGGCGGTCGGCGATCCGCAACTCGACAAACTGGTCGCGGAAGCGCTGACCGACAACCCCGACATGACACTGGTGGATGCGCGCGTGCGTGCGGCGCTGGCCTCTGCGGGCGCGGCTGACGCGGCGCGCAAGCCGACCCTGAATGGCGGTGCCAGTGCGGCCGGCGCGCGTGTACCGCCGCTGTTGCCGCCGTTGGCGTCCGGCCATTTCGGCGTGATCCGTTACGGCTACCTGAGTTTCAAGTGGAACCTCGACTTGTGGGGCGGCAAGCGCGCCGCGTGGGAGGCAGCGGTCGGCAATGCGCGGGCATCCGAGGTGGACGCGCAGGCGGCACGCATGAAATTGTCGGCCGACGTGGTGCAGGCGTATTTCAACCTTGCTGGCGCCTATGCGCAGCGCGATCTGGCGCAGGCCGAGTTGGAGCGTGCCCAGGATTTCCTCAAGCTGACCAGCAAGCGTGTCGCCAACGGCATCGACAGCAAGTTCACATTGGCAAGAATTCAGGGCGAGGCAGCCAGCGATCGCGTGCATCTCGAAGCAGCCGACAATGCGGTCAACTCCAGCGGTCTCGTGCTGGCTGCGTTGCTGGGCAAGGGCCCCGACCGGGCGCTTTCCATCGAGCGACCGACGTTGCCGGCAATCCCGGCGTTGTCGCTGCCGAGTGATCTGCCAAGCGAATTACTGGGACGACGTCCCGACGTCGTAGCCGCGCGCTGGCGCGTCGAAGCTTCCAGTCACGACATCAAGGCGGCCAAGGCGAAATTTCTGCCGAATATCGGAATCAGTTCTCTGGCCGGTCTGATCGCACCGGCATCGATGAACCTGTTTTCGCTCAGCAACCGCTTCTACATGATCGCGCCTGCAGTAAGTTTGCCGATTTTCGAAGGCGGTGCCTTGCGCGCGAATCTGGCCGGCAAGGATGCGGCCCGCGACATCGCGGTGGCGCAGTACAACCAAACACTGGTAAATGCGATCAACCAGGTTGCGGCACAGGTGGACGACCTGCGCTCGCTCGGCGTGCAGGTCGAGGATGCCGAAACCGCGCGCCGCAGCGCCGCCGATGCGTACAAGCTTGCGATGCAACGTTATCGCGCCGGCGTCGGCAACTATCTCGAAGCGCTCAGCGTTCGTCAGGAACTGATCGCGGCTGAACAACAACTGGCAATCCTGCAGATGCACCGCAGTGATGCGTGGGCGATGCTCAACGAGGCGCTTGGCGGTGGTTTCCAGCCAGCCGGCGACGCACACTCGCTTGCCGCCACGCCTGATACCCAATCCGAACACAAGGCAAATCGATGACTTCCCCCATCAATCCCAATCCGGTTACCGAGGACGATACCGCCGCCCAAGAGAAGGCGAAACGGCTTCGCAAGCGTCGCTGGATGTTGCGTGGCGTTGTTGTCATCGTTGTGGTGGTTGCGGTCATCTGGCTCCTGTACCACTTCCTGGTCGGGCGTTGGTACGAAGGTACCGACGACGCCTACGTCAATGGCAACGTGGTGCAAATTACGCCTCAGGTGCCGGGCACGGTGATCAGCATCGGCGCCGAAGACAACGACTTCGTGCGCGAAGGCCAGACGCTGGTGAAACTGGATCCGTCGGATGCCGACGTTGCGCTGGCCCAGGCCGAGGCGGCGTTGGCACAGACCGTGCGCAAAGTGCGGGGCCTGTACAGTACGGTACATAGTTCCAGGGCCGATGTTGCTGCGCGCGAGGCTGTGGTGCAGCAGGCCGAGGCCGACTACCAGCGCCGCAAGGGGCTGGCCGCGTCGGGCGCAATTTCTACCGAAGAACTCGCGCATGCTCGCGACGCATTGACCACGGCGGAGAGTGCGCTTGCCGCGGCGCAGGCGCAGCTGGCGACGACCGATGCACTCGTCTCGGATACGAAGATCGCCTCGCACCCCGATGTGAAGGCAGCCGCCGCGAAAGTGCGCGCGGCGTGGCTCAACGATCAGCGCACCACACTGGTTGCACCGGTATCGGGTTATGTCGCCAAGCGCGGTGTGCAGGTCGGCCAGCGCGTGCAACCGGGTACGCCGCTGATGGCGGTGGTGCCGCTGCACCAGGTCTGGGTGGATGCGAACTTCAAGGAAACCCAATTGCAAGACATGCGCATCGGCCAACCGGTAACGCTGACCTCGGATCTGTACGGCAGCGGCGTGACCTACCACGGCCACGTCCAGGGCTTGGGTGTCGGCACCGGCAGCGCGTTTTCGCTGTTGCCTGCGCAGAATGCCACCGGCAACTGGATCAAGATCGTGCAACGGCTGCCGGTGCGGATCACGCTCGATCCGAAGGAACTGGACAAGCATCCGCTGCGAATCGGCCTGTCGATGAACGTAAGCGTGAACCTGCATAACCAGTCCGGCGCGATGTTGTCGACCCAGTCGCCGCAACACTCCGTTCTCAGTACGGACGTGTACACGCGCAATGAGGCTGCGGCAGATGCGTTGATCGAGAAGATCGTCCATACCAATAGCGGCACCAACGGCACGACGAAGGCGCTGCCGGCCGGATCAGCGTCGTCCGCCTACACCCCACCGGCGCACGACCCCAGGCATCCGGGCCACGGCTGACGAACCATGACCACCTCCACCACTGACGGCACTTCCGACGGCGGTGCGGCCGGCGATGAGCTGGCCGAGGGCCTACGCGAACGCGAGACTGCGCACAGTAACTTCGGCGAGTTTCGTCCGGCCAGTCTGCCGTTGGCGACGATTGGACTGTCGTTGGCGACTTTCATGCAGGTGCTGGACCTCACCATCGCCAATGTGTCGTTGCCGACCATCGCAGGGAACTTGGGCGCAAGCCAGGATCAGTCGGTCTGGGTGATCACCTCGTTCACGGTCGCCAACGCGATCGCGTTGCCGTTGACCGGATTCCTCGCGCGCACTTTCGGCGAAGTGAAAACTTTCGTCTGGGCGACACTATTGTTCACGCTCTTCTCGTTGCTGTGCGGCCTCTCGACCAGCTTGGGCATGCTGGTGTTCTTCCGCGCGATCCAGGGCGCGATGGCGGGCCCGATGTATCCGCTGACGCAAAGTTTGCTGGTGTCGATTTACCCGGCTGCTAAGCGCGGCATGGCACTGGCGATCCTCGCTATGGTTACGGTCGTCGCGCCGATCGCCGGGCCTGTACTGGGCGGCTGGATCACGGGCGATTATTCCTGGGAATGGATCTTCTTCATCAACATACCGATCGGCATCTTCGCCGCCCTGGTGGTTGCCGCGCAACTGCGCGGCCGTCCGGAGGAAATCGACAAGCCGCGCATCGACTGGATCGGTTTGATCACGCTGATCCTCGGTGTGGGTTCGCTGCAGATCCTGCTGGACAAGGGCAACCAACTCGACTGGTTCCAGTCCACCACCATCGTGACGCTGGCCATCGTTTCGGCGATCTCGCTCACAGTGTTCCTGATCTGGGAATTGACCGATGACGAGCCCGTGGTCAACCTGCGGTTGTTCCGGCACCGCAACTTTGCGGCCGGCACGTTGGTGCTGGTGCTGGCCTACGCAGCATTCTTCTCCATCGGTCTGCTGGTACCGCTGTGGCTGCAGAATACCGTGGAGTACACCCCGGTCTGGGCGGGGCTTGCGACCGCGCCCATCGGTATCATCCCGGTGCTGCTGACTTTCTGGGTCGGTAAATACGGCACGCGTCTGGACCTGCGGTGGCTGGCCTCGTTTGCTTTCATAGTGATGGGCTTGACCTGCTTCATGCGGGGCGATTTCACCACCAATGTGGATTTTTACCACGTCGCATTGGCGCAGCTCATCCAGGGCCTCGGCGTCGCGTTGTTTTTCATGCCGATTCTGACCATCCTGCTGTCCGATCTTTCAGGACGCGAGGTCGCGGACGGATCCGGGACGGCGACGTTCTTGCGTTCGCTGGGCGGCAGCTTCGCCGCCTCGATCACCACCTACCTGTGGACCCGCGGCGGAGTGATCAACCATGCCAACCTCGTCGAGCACATCAATGCCTACAGCAGCGAGGTGCGCAACGCCGTCGCCGCCACGGGTGGTCATCTGCAACAGTACGCGGCCGGGATCAACCGGGTCATCTCCCAGCAGGCAACGCAGATTTCCTTCAACCACCTGTTCGATGGTCTCGGTTTCATTTTTATCGCACTGGTGGCGGTGGTGTGGCTGGCCAAGCCGCCATTCATCGCGCGTCGGGGCCCGGCGGCGGGTGGCGGCCATTGAGCCGCAATCGTCCGTGATCGCCGCGTTGACGGACCATTGCCAACCTGATGGCGTATCTCGAGTAGCAGATACAGAACGGCCACCCACGGCCTGACCTTTCACGCTAGGCACTTCGAAAGGATCACCTCTTGTTGCGGAGCCGCTCCACCAGTGCTTGCAAGGTAGCTTGGGCTTCCGGTGCGAACCAGCCGTCGAGGAAGTCGTCCACCGGCAGCGACGCCGGGTCGTCGAACAGCTTTGCGAGGTCGGCGCGCGCCATTGCGCGGGTGCCGAGCAATGCCTGGCGCGGCAACTTGAGCAACGGTTCCAGCCATGCGATGGTCCGGGTCACGACGTGGTCGACATCAGTCAGTTCGTCCACCAGTCCCGCCGTGAGCGCGTCCTCGGCGTCGAGCATTGCGCCTGCGACCAACAGGCGTTCGGCCCGGTACGTCCCGACCAGCCGTCGCAAGCCGGCCTGGATGCAGTCTGGCACGTTCAGGCCTACCTGCACCTCGTTGAGGCCGATCCGGAACTCACCGCGCGCCATCACCCGGTAGTCACAGAAGATCGCCAGCACCGCTCCCCCGGCCGGGCTGTGCCCGGTTACCGCGGCGGCGATGGGGATGGGAGAGCGCGCCAGCGCTGCGCATACGCCAAAGAAATCGTTCCAGAATGCGCGCATGGCCGTGCGGTCGAGCTGTAGCAGGGTGGGAATGTCGAGCCCCGCCGAAAACAGCCCGGGTGAACCGGAGAGCACCAGTGCCCTGGCGCCATCGCCCGGTGCATTTTCGATTGCCTGCTTCAACGTGGCGATCAGCGCAGGATTCAAAGCATTGACGGGGGGACGCGCGAGCTTGAGCTCGCGGATGTTGCCGGCGTGCTCGATCTGCTCAAGCATGGTGGTGGCACTCATTCGTCTTGCGCCGTCCATGTGTAATGCACGCTGTAGACGAGCGTGGTGTCTGCGTGTGCCGGCACCGGCACGTCGAATTGCAGCAATTGTGGTGTCGTCCGGGATGGGTGGATGCTGGACGAGGTAACCGTCCACTCGCGCCAGCGATTCGGATGCTCGCGCACCGTCACGGTTCGTACTGTGTCGCCACCGTTATCGAGGGTGATCTTGTACGACTCGCTCATCATGTGCGCTTTGGCATCGACGTGGAATGCCGTGCGTTCGCGGGTCGCGCGCAAGTCGAAGCTCTGACCCAGTTGCACCGACACGCGCTGACCCTGGGGTGTGTCGGCGACGCCGCCCTCGCCAAGCAGCGCCGGCGCGCCGGCGCTGTCAGTGGTCCATGCGCGCAGGGTGCCAGCTGGAAGGGCTTCCGGAGCGGTGAATGTCAGCGTGCTCGCGATTGGCCGGTTCCGGTAATCCTGCGCGCCGTAATCATTGGTCATCGGACGCGGCGGATAACCGGCGGCGCCATCGTCGACGACGTATTCGCGTTGGCATTTCATCTCGCGTGCTGGATACAGTGGCGTCAGCGTAACCGTGCCGTTGGGAAGGTTCACCGCGCCCGGCAGCGTGAAGCTGCGGTAGTCGCCAAGCGTGGCTTGAACTGGCATAGGCGCTGTCGCGGCCATTGGTGCAGGTGTTTTCGCCATGCTGTACATGCGCACGCCATGATTGCCGAGGTTCGGCTGGCCGGCCAGCAGTTTGATGGTGGCGTTCTTGTAATCACGTCCACTTCGGTTGGCAATGCTTGCCTGAGGGTTAAACTGCATCCGGCAAGAACCGCCAGCGGCGAGCGTCACGGCGTAGGCCGTGCGCCAGCCGAGCCCGGAAGTCATGTAGGTCAGCTTGGCATCGCGCTTGCCTGAAGCCTTTGCGTCGACGTCCAGCAACAAACTGCTGCCGCCCGCGATCGAGTCCGACGGCAGCGTCACCGATGCGTAATCGTGGACAAGGTGGACCTTGCCGTCCGATGTACGAATGAGCACGCCATTGTCCGATGAACCGAGCAGGATGCCGTTGAATCCGCCCCCGCCAGCATCGGTTGAGATTCCGCTGGACACGTACACATGGCTCCCGATCGCGCCATCGAGTGTGCCGGTTGCGCTTGTGTTCGCGAGCACCACTCGTTGTCCCAACACCGTCACGGCCGGACCGGCACCGAAGCCTACCGCGATGGCTTCGGGATCGAGCGTTGCGGGGAGGCCACCGATCCGGACCTCGTTGTTCCCGGCCACGACATCCACTGCACGTTGTTCGTGCACCAGCGCGTGACCGGCATCCAGCGTACCCTGCGCAGCAGCCGAAAATAGTGCGTCGTTGTCGGCGTGGTAGATGGTCAGGTCGGTATTGCCGGCAGCAAATGCCGCCGGCGCGGTTAGCAGAGCGGTGATCGCGGTGCAAAGCAACAGGCGTGACATGCGGCATCTCCCTGGAGTCATGACATACCCTAGATGGTAAACGCGGCGCCTGAATCCGGTGACAGCGCGATACGCAATCAGGGCGGTGTTGCAACGCTCGCCAGCAACGCGGCGATTTCGTCGCTGTGACGCGCGCGCAGCAGGCGCGGAGCCATGGCGCGCAATGCCCTTCGGTCGCAGCGCGACAGCGCATCACGCTGGGTCAGGATGCGGTCGGGGAGCATGCTGAACTCCTCGAGGCCGAGCGCTACCAGCATCGGTGCGAACGCGGGGTCGCCGGCGATCTCGCCGCACAGGCAGACCGGCTTGCGGGCGATGCGGGCGCGTCCTATTACGTACGCCAGCATCCGCACTACCGCAGGGTGCGAAGGACAGTACAGCGTGCCAAGTTGATCGTTGTTACGGTCCACGGCCAGCACATACTGGGTCAGGTCGTTGCTGCCGATGGCGAGGAAATCGGAGACCTCCAGCAACGCGCGCACGTTGATCGCGGCTGCCGGCACCTCGACCATTGCGCCCAGTTCGAATTGATCCGGAATCTCGTGGCCAGCGGTGCGCAGGTCGCGCGCGCATTCCTGCAGCAGATGCCGCACTTCGACAAGTTCCGCGGCTTCGGTGATCATGGGTACCAGGATGCGCAGCGGGCCGTAGCAACCGGCGCGCAGGATCGCGCGCAGTTGCGTCACGAAAACATCCGGCTGGCGCAACGACAGGCGCACGCCGCGTACGCCCAATGCGGGATTCGGTTCCGCGGTCACCACCAAACCGGCTGCATCTGCCTTGTCGGCGCCAAGGTCCAGGGTGCGGATGGTGACCGGCAAGCCGCCGGCGCCCAACACCGCGTCGCGATACGCGTGGAACTGTTCATCCTCGCTCGGCAATCCATCGTGGGCGAGGAACAGGAATTCGGTACGGTACAGGCCGATGCCGGCGGCGCTCAGGTTGCGCGCGCGTTCGATGTCCTCGGGTCGTTCGGCATTGGCGTACAGGCGCAGTTTGTGGCCGTCGCGGGTACGGGTTTCGGCGCTCGCGAGCTGCGCGAGGCGCTGGCCTTCGCGCAGGGCCTCGCGTTGCCAATTGCGGTACTGGGCGAGATCCTGCGCGGCAGGGTGCACGATGACTTCGCCACGCACGCCGTCGACCAGCACCAGATCACCATCGCGCAGATCTTCGAGCACGCCATCGGTGTTGACCAGCATGGGCAGGTGCAGGCTGCGCGCAAGGATCGCGCTGTGCGAATACTGGCTGCCGGAGCCAGCCACCACCGCGAGGATGCCATGGCTGGCCATGTGCGCAAGCTCGCCCGGCGCGATGCTTTCGGTCACGAGGATTTCGCCCACGCGTGTCGCGAGTTTCTTTTCCTCGCTGCTCGACTGGCGCGCCAACGCACCCTGCACGCGCGCGATGACGTGATCGACGTCTTCGCCGCGGCTGCGCAGGTAAGGATCGTCCATGCTGTCGAACACCGACACCAGCCGATCGCGCTGCGCCTTGAGGGCGGAGGCTGCTCGGTAGTGCCCCTTGCGGATCATCGCGCGCAGACCCTCGATCAGATCCGGGTCGTCGAGCAGTTGCGCGTGGGCATCGATGAATTCGCCGACCTCCCGCGCCAGCGCCCCGTGCAACTTGCGCTTGAGCTCGGCCATGTCCTCGCGCGCGACGGCAAAAGCGTGCTCAAGGCGCGCGACCTCACTATCAATATCGCTTTCCGGCAGAGGCGTGCTGTCTACACTGAAGCGCGCCGGCTGCTCCAGACGCACGCTTCCCAGCGCCATACCTGGCGCGGCGACGTTGCCTGTGAAGGCGCGCCTCATGCGCCCTCGTCGAATTTGCGGTCGAACAGGGCGGTGACCGCATCGAGTGCCGTGCCTTCGTCGGGCCCTTCCGCGCGCAAGGTCAATGGCGTGCCGATACTCGCCCCCAGCATCATCACGCCCATGATGCTTTTTGCATTGACCTCGCGGCCTCCGCTGATCAGCCAGACCGTAGATTTGAATTCCTGAACCATCTGGACCAGTTTGGCAGACGCTCGCGCGTGCAGGCCCAGCTTGTTACTGACCACGATTTCCTTTTCGACCATCGGAACGTTCCGGGACTGCGGTATCCCGCTACGTTACCAGCCGGAGCGGGAAACGTGGAACAACCGACCCTCACAGGGTGGGAGAAGCGTGACGGATCACGCCTGCAAGCGGAACCAATTTGATCGATCGGCGCGAAGGTGGATTGGTCTTCGCCCTGCAAGCAAAACAACCACCATCGCCCGCCTTGTTCCTACACCTTGTCGATACGTATTCCGCTGCGGCCACCACTGGCAGCGACTTCGGCGAGCTCGTCGAGTGGTTTGTCGGGATAATTGAGCACACGCAACAACATTGGCAGGTTGAGGCCGGACACGCAGCGTGCCCTCACGCCGAGGTCGGCGAGCTTGTTGGCGATGTTGCACGGTGTCGCGCCGTACAGGTCGGACAGCACCAGCACGCCGCCACCATGGTCGAGCGCGCGAGCTGCGCGGGCTGCAGACAACAGCACTGCGGATGGATCGTCGTTGGCGCCGATTTCCAGCGCATCGAGCTGGCAGGGCAGGCGCGGTAGCACGTGCTGCGCAGCGGTGATCAGCGCACGGCCGATCTCCTCGTGGGTCAGCAGCAGGATGCCCGCCGCCGGATCGGGCTCATCGTGGCGAAGTGCGGTAGCCGTGGTCATGGCCTGGGTCTGGGTGGGGTAACTGGTGGCGTGCAAGATTCGGTCCAACCGGAGTCGGAACGTTATTCCAGTTCCCGGTGAAAGGTGAGCACCTGGTCCCGGCTGGTGCGGTAGTGTTCAGCGAGGCGTTCGGCCAGGTAGACCGACCGATGTCGGCCACCAGTACAGCCGATCGCGACGGTCAGATAACCCTTGTCTTCACTCTCGAAGCGCGGCAGCCATACATCCAGGAACCGCTGCACGTCAGATGTGTATTGTACTACCAGTCCTTGGCTGTCCAGAAACTCCCGGACAGGCTGGTCCCGCCCGGAAAACGGTCGCAGGCGGGGGTCCCAATGCGGGTTCGGCAGGCATCGCGCATCGAATACGAAGTCGCAATCGGGTGGCAGGCCCCGGGCATAGGCGAACGACTCGAACATCAGGGTCAGCCCTTCGGTCGCGCCACCGTATTCCGTGGCGATCCGGCGTCGAAGTTGATGAACGTTGGTATCGCTGGTGTCAATCGAACGGTTCGCAATGGCCAACAACGGCCTCAAACGTCGGCGTTCTTCAGCGAGAGCATCAATCAGCGAAAGTCCATCGTCCGATAGCGGGTGGCGACGGCGTGTATATGCATAGCGCTTGAGCAGCACTTCGTCACTGGATTCCAAAAAGACCAGCTCGGCATCGGCACCTGCTTCCGCAAGCCGAGACAGGGCCTCGGGCATCCGCTCGAGGTCACCTTGGCTGCGCACGTCCACGCCCACGGCGATCCCGGACAGTGCACCGCGCCCGCGATCGGTCAGATCGCGGTACAGCGACGGCAGCAAGCCGGTCGGCAGGTTGTCGACGCAGTAAAAGCCGAGATCCTCGAACGCACGCAGGGCCACGGTCTTGCCTGCCCCGGAAAGCCCGGTCAGGACCACCATGGGGGCGGCCTGGCTGGATGCGGAAGGTGACTGGGTGGTGGGCATGGTGTTTCAACCGGATTGACGTTGCAGGCGCGCGGCCTGGCGATCGATGAAGATGCGGGCTTGGTCGATACCCTGTGATTTCAGCATATGACTTCGTACCGCTGCCTCGACCAGCACCGCAAGATTGCGACCTGGAGCAACCGGAATGGTGATCTGCGGGATCTTGACGTCCAGCACCTCGAACACGCCGACGTCCCCGGTAAGTCTAACCATGGCATCTTCCGGCTCGTTGCCGGCCGGCCGCAGGTGTACGATCAGGCGCAGGTATTTGGATTGCTCGACCGCAGTGTGGCCGAACATCTCGCGAACGTTGAGCACGCCCAGGCCACGCACCTCCAGGAGATCGCGCAGGATTTCCGGACAGGCTCCGTCTATCACGTCTGGCGCAATCATCGAGAACTCCGGCGCGTCGTCCGCGACCAGACGATGGCCACGCGTGATCAGTTCCAGCGCCAGCTCGCTCTTGCCGCTGCCTGGCGTGCCGGTGATCAGTACCCCGATGGAATGCACCTCCATGAAAACGCCGTGCAGCGTGATCTGTGGTGCCAGCGCCCGTGCCAGCTTGTACTGCAAAAACGTCAGCAGATCGTGGCCGCGGCGTGCGCTGACCCACAAGGGGGTGCCGGTTTCCTCGGAGGCGTCACGCAGATCGGCGGGAACCGCCTGATCCTTGGTAACAATCAGTGCGACAGGTTGTTGCGCGAAGATCTTCTGCACCGTCTCCCAGCGCTGGCGCGAGTCCAGCCCATCCAGGTAATTCAGTTCCTCGCTGCCGACGATCTGCAGCTTGTTGGGGTAGATGATGTTGAGATAGCCGATTTCCGACGGGCGCCGCTGACCGACGCCACCGGATTGCAGCGCGCGCTCCGCGCCGTCCCGGCCCGCCACCCAGCGCAGGGCCATGCGTTCCTGGATGTCGTCGAAAAGGTCGCGTGCGCTAAGTCGGTTCAAGCTCGATCCCCGCCCGCGAGGATAGCGGACGGGAAGCATTGTGCCAGTATCTACGCAAGGTTGCGGATGTCTTCCCGCCCATGCGTCCGCCGCTTGTCCTTGTGTTTGCGGACTTGTGCGTCGAGCTTGTCGAACAGGGCGTCGATCGCGGCGTACATGTCGCCATCTACCGCGTCCGCGTGCAGAACCTTGCCGGCGGCGGCGAGTGTCCCCTCGGCGCGGTTGGCCAGTCGATTTTTCTCCACCTCCAGCACCACGTTGAGCGAAGTCAGATTGTCGAAGCGTCGCGCGAGACGTTCGCGGCGTGCGTCGACGTAATCGCGCAGGGCCGGGGTGATTTCGATCTGGTGACCGCTGACCTGGATTTGCATGATTGACTCCTCTGCATCAGGTGGTGATGGAAGCCCGGGTTCCCCGGGCTTGGCGCCGAATCCGGCGCCGGTTGTAAAGATTGTCTGGCTTGTACTCCTTGGATCGTTGTCGGCGTGGAAAGTTGCATCAACAAATTGTGTGGCACCCAGAAATTGTGTGGCACCCAGCGTGCTGGAGGCGGTGTGAATTTTCCGTTCGGGCTTGCTTATTGCGCACGCAGCCGTTCACCGGAACTCGGGATGCGCATCTGCTCGCGGTACTTGGCCACGGTGCGGCGCGCGACGCGGCTGCCGCGCTGGGTCAGTTCAGCGGTCAGGGTCTGGTCGGACAGCGGCTGTCGCGCATCCTCCTCGTCGACCAGCTTGCGGATCATCGCCTGGAT
>JBOHYR010000098.1:0-13499 GCA_050737995.1 Rhodanobacteraceae bacterium | reverse complement strand
GTCCATCAGGGGTTCAAGCACGAGGAGGTGTTCCTGTCGGCCGGCGTGCAGTTGATGGTGCGCTCGGACATCGGCGCTTCGGGTGTGTTGTTCACGCTAGACACCGAATCCGGATTCCGCGACGTGGTGTTAGTGACCGCGAGCTATGGCCTCGGCGAAATGGTCGTGCAGGGTGCGGTGAACCCGGATGAATTCTACGTGTTCAAACCCACGCTCAAGGCCGGCAAGCAGGCGTTGCTGCGCCGCAGCCTCGGCGCCAAGCAACAGCGCATGGTCTATTCCGACCAGCCGGGCGAGCGCGTACGGATCGAGGAAACGCCTGCGAATCTTCGCCGCAAATTCTGCATCAGCGACGCGGACGTGCTGGAGCTGTCGAAGCAAGCGCTGACCATCGAGAAACATTACGAGCGTCCGATGGACATCGAATGGGCGAAAGACGGCGCGACCGGCAGGCTCTACATCGTGCAGGCGCGACCGGAAACGGTGAAATCACGCGCGCACGCGACCCAGATCGAACGTTTCCATTTGAACGGAAAAGGCAAGGTGCTGGCCGAGGGCCGCTCGATCGGCCAGAAGATCGGCGCCGGCACCGCGCGCATAATCCGTTCGCTCGCCAAAATGCATGAATTCACGGCTGGCGATGTGCTGGTCGCCGACATGACCGACCCCGACTGGGAACCGATCATGAAACGCGCGGCGGCGATCGTCACCAACCGCGGTGGCCGTACCTGCCACGCCGCGATCATCGCGCGCGAGCTGGGGGTGCCGGCGGTGGTCGGTACCGGCGACGCGCTGGACAGGATCCCCGACGGCGCCGCGGTCACGGTGTCCTGCGCCGAAGGCGATACCGGTTTCATCTACGACGGCAAGCTGAAGTTCGAGCGCATCACCACCGATCTCGGTGACATGCCGGAAGCGCCACTCAAGATCATGATGAACGTCGCCAACCCCGAGCGCGCGTTCGACTTCGGGCAGTTGCCGAATCAGGGCATCGGTCTCGCGCGTCTGGAAATGATCATCGCGAGCCACATCGGCGTACACCCGAAAGCGCTGCTGCAATACGACAAGCAGGATGCCGAGACGAAGCAGAAGATCGACGAGCGCATCGCGGGTTACGCGGGGCCGGTCGAGTTCTACATCGACCGCCTCGCCGAGGGCATCGCCACCATCGCGGCGTCGGTGTACCCGAAGACGGTGATCGTCCGCATGAGCGACTTCAAGTCCAACGAGTATGCCAATCTGCTCGGTGGCAGCACGTTCGAGCCGCACGAGGAAAATCCGATGATCGGATTCCGTGGGGCCTCGCGTTACGTAGACGATTCGTTCGCGGAGGCGTTCGGCCTCGAATGCAAGGCCGTGAAGAAAGTGCGCGAGGCGATGGGCCTCGACAACGTGTGGGTGATGATCCCGTTCGTGCGCACGCTGGACGAGGGCCGCAAGGTCATCGAGGTGCTCAAGGCCAATGGCCTTGAACAGGGCGCCGAGGTCAACGGCGCCGCGCCACTGAAAGTCATCATGATGTGCGAGGTGCCGTCCAACGCTCTGCTGGCCGACGAATTCCTCGACATCTTCGACGGCTTCTCGATCGGTTCGAATGACCTGACGCAATTGACGCTCGGTATCGATCGCGATTCATCGATCGTCGCGGGCTTGTTCGACGAGCGCAATCCAGCGGTCAAGAAATTGCTGTCGATGGCAATCAAGACCGCCCGCGCCAAGGGCAAGTACGTCGGGATTTGCGGGCAAGGCCCGAGCGATCACGCCGATCTCGCCGAATGGCTGATGGACCAGGGCATCGAATCGGTGTCATTGAACCCAGACACCGTCGTCGATACGTGGTTGCGACTGGCGAAGCACAAGGGCTGACGGAAGCGCCGGACCCGATCATCGAATTGCGCGTTCCACCCCGGCGTCCGTACCGGCCGCGCGACGTGCCATTGGCCATCGTGACCCCGCGTTGCAACCGTCGCACCCTCGACGTTTCCCGCGTCGCGATTCTGCATGCGACGCAGTTCACCAGTCTGGCCCTCGGCAACAGGATTCCGCATGAAGACTTCCCGATCCAACAATAAGTTCCGCACCGGCGCAAAAGTGTCGGGCTGAACGGACTGCGCGAGCGCCCATCCCGAATCGTGCCCGGCGTGCCACAATGCGGCACATTCGATACCGCGTCGGGGGTGAACATGCGCGCACATTGGTTGCTGTGGTCATTGCTGGTCGTATCGGCGCCGTTGGCTGTGGCTTCGCCAAAAGCGCCGTCCGCCAGCTCGCCGCTGGATGGACTGGACGGCTACGTACAGGAGGTGATGCATGACTGGCACGTTCCCGGCCTTGCGATCGCGGTAGTCAAGGATGGCAAGGTGGTGCTGGCGCGCGGCTACGGCGTGCGCGAATTGGGCAAGCCCGGCAAGGTCGATGCCGACACATTGTTCGACATCGGCTCCAACAGCAAGGCGTTCACGGTGGCCGCGCTCGGCACGCTGGTGTCGTCCGGCAAGCTCACCTGGGACACGCCAGTCATCGACGAGCTCCCGCATTTCCGGCTCTCGAGCCCGTATGTCACCCAGAAAATCACACTGCGTGATCTGCTGACCCATCGCAGCGGCTACTGCGACCCCGGTAACGCGTGGTACTCCACCGACGACACCAACTTCATCCACCGCGTTCGCTACCAGAAACCCGATCACGGTTTCCGAACGACGTTTTGCTACAACAACGTCCAGTACCTCGCCGCCAGCCATTTCATCCCTGCGCTGACCGGCAAAAACTGGAACGACTACGTAGCCGCGCATTTGTTCCAGCCGCTCGGCATGACCCGCACCGTGACCACCGAGGCCGGCGTCGCGGCGGCCACCGATGTCGCCGCACCGCACGGCATGGAAGACGGCAAACCCGTCGCGATCCATCGCTACTGGCCGCACAACATGGACATCTTCGCCGCGGTCGGTGGCATCTGGTCCAGCGCGAATGACATGAGCCACTGGCTGCAAATGCTGTTGGCCGACGGTCGGTACGGTGGCAAAACCGTGCTCGATGCGGATGTGATCAGCGCCATGGAAACGCCGCAAATCGTGATCCAGCCCGGCGGCGTCGGCAGCGAGATCCGCGCATGGATGCCCGACGCGCACTTCTATACCTACGGCCTGGGCCTGTTCGTGCAGGACTACCACGGACACACGCTGGTCTGGCACGCCGGCGACATCGACGGCATGGCCTCGGCGGTGGTGCTCGTTCCCGACGAAAAGCTGGGGATCGTGGTGATGTCGAACATGAACCAGGCCAACGCGCGCTTCGCGATCACCGCGCGTGTGTTGCAGTCCATGCTTGGCCTGCCGCAACACGGCCTCGAACCCGCGCTGTTGGCCGATTACCGCAAGGATCAGGCCAAAGGCGACGCGATCGAGAAGAAACTGGCCGATACCCGCGTTCCCGGCAGCAAGGCGCCGTTGCCGCTGGCCGATTACGCAGGCAACTACGAGGATGATCTGGACGGCACCGCGCGTGTCGAACTGGACAGGGGGCACCTCATCCTTCGCCTCGGCAACCCGGACTTCACGGGCGACCTGACGCACTGGCACGGCAATACGTTCCGCGTGGCATGGCGCTACAAGTTCTACGGCACCGATTACGTCACGTTCGATGTGGATGCGCTCGGCAAGCCCACGAAACTCTCACTCGCGGAAGGGTCGACACACTACGCGCGCAGCAAGGGCCCCGTACACACCGCGCCAGGGGCATCGCAATGATCACTGCGAACAGGACTGAGCCGAATATCTGGCAATGACCGCATCCGCGCGCACCTTCGTCCGTTCCGACTGGCTCATTGTCGGCGGTAGCGCGTTGCTGATCGTGGCCGCAGGGCTGACCCGCTTCATCGGCGCAGACGCGGTGCTCGCGTTTATCTGCTCCGGTCTGGCAGTCGCGCTATTGGCGGCGCTGGTCGGACGCTCGGTCGAACAACTCGGCGATCGCTTCGGTGCAGGCGCAACCGGCGTGCTGCAATCGGCGCTCGGCAACCTGCCGGAATTGTTCATCGCGCTGTTCGCGCTGCGCGCCGGACTGATCATAGTGGTGCAGGCCGCGCTGATCGGCTCGATCCTCGCAAACTTGCTGCTCGTGCTCGGTTTGAGTTTCACCGTGGGTGGATTGCGCCACGGCCCACAACGCATCGATTCGCAACGCGCACGCGCCACCGCCGTGTTGATGCTGGCGGCGGTCGCGGCAATGGTGGTGCCTTCGCTTGCAAGCTACGTGAACGCGCCCGCAGCCCCGCACGAGGACACCATGTCGCTGGTGGTCGCCGTGATCCTGCTGGTGCTGTTCGCGGTCACCCTGCCCGCCTCGTTGAAAAACAAACCCGCGGCCGACGCCGCCGAACAGCGCGAACCGCCACGCTGGCCATTGCTGCCGGCATTGTTGTTGCTGACGGGCTCTGCGATTGCCGCCGCTTTCGTGTCGGAATGGTTCGTGCATGCGCTGGAACCGGCAATACACACGCTGCACATTTCCGACGCTTTCGCCGGGCTTGTGATCGTCGCGATTGCCGGCAACGCGGTGGAGAACGTGGTCGGCGTCCAGCTTGCCGCGAAGAACCATTCCGAGTACGCGTTTTCCGTCGTGATCAACTCGCCGCTGCAGATCGCATTGGTGCTCGCGCCGGCACTGGTGATCCTGTCGCGGCTGTTCGGCCTTACGCCGCTGACGCTGGTATTTCCACCGATGCTGGTGGTTACGGTGACGATCGCGGTGCTGGTCGCCGCATTCATCACTTCCGACGGCAAGTCGGATTGGGGTGAAGGGGTATCGCTGCTCGCGTTGTACGCAATCATCGCAACCGCGTTCTGGTGGGGTTGACCGAGCAAGCCTCGACGGGTCCGCCAACACTGGTTTCGTGGTGATCGGCTTGGCAAGGGAGCTCGCGGCAAATTCACCGGAACCCTGAACCACGCACGGGCATTCACCCTTCACGCACATTGCGCAACCTACCGTGCAATCATGCATGGAGCGTCGGATCAACTGCACTGGAAGCGAACACTCGCCATTCTCGGGGTGATGGCGGCCACTTTCGCATTCCAGGAAACCGGCGTGCTTCCGGTCCTTCCCACCATTCAGCGGCGGCTCGCCGATGCCAGCACCACCTCGAGCGCACTGCTGGAAAGCGGGTTCCTGATCGTTGCCGCGGTGGCAGCGCCATGGATAGGCAAACTGGGAGACGCTCACGGCAAGCGGCGCATGCTGCTGGTGACCTTGGCGATCTACTTCGTCGGCGCGCTCGGAGCCGGACTCGCGCCGAATTTCATGGTGCTGGTGCTTTTCCGCGCGTTGCAGGGTGCCGGCGGTGCGCTGTTTTCGCTCAGCTTCGCCGTCATGCGCGACGAGGCGCCAAGCCGCCTGAGCGTGGCGATCGGGGTACTGGTCGGTGCATTCGGCATCGGCTCGAGCGCAGGCTTCGGCCTGTCCGGCTTGATCACGCAGCTGCTGTCCTGGCGCTACATCTTCTTCGTCGAAGCAGGCCTGATCGTAATCGTCGCCGCGCTGGTCGCGACGTTCGTGCCGCGCTCTCCGGATCGCCAGGATATCAGCATCGACTATCCCGGCATCGCGCTGCTCGGGGCCGCGCTGGCGGTGCTTGTTCTAACGCTGACGTTCGTCCTGATACTGGGATGGAAAGCCGCGGGCGCGTTTGTGCTTTTTGGCGTGCTGTCCGTGTTGTGGGTTTGGCGCGAACGTCGCGCCGAGCAGCCATTGCTCGACATCGCCATCCTGACAAAACCGCAGGTGCTGCTGCCGAACATGGGATCGGGCCTCGCAGGGTTCGTCGCATTCAGCATGTTTTTTCTGGTGCCGCGCTTCGTGCAGGTTCCACGGCATGTCGCGCAGCACGTCGCACGCCATCTGCAATATGGATTTGGTGCGGATCCCACAGCGATCGGCCTGTACCTTCTGCCGATCGGGATCGGCGTGCTTTGGGCCGGACCCTCCGGTGGCGTGCTCGGGCGGCGCATAGGCGGCAAATGGCCCTTCGCCGCAGGGCTCGGCTTGCTGGCTCTTGGTTCGGCCCTGCTCGCCTTCGCGCATCACGATCGCTACGCGTTTGCCGTGTGGTTGTTTCTCGTGGGGACCGGCTTCGGTCTGTCGATCGGTGCGGCTGGTGTCTTCGTGACGCAAGCCGTAAGCGAAAACCAGACCGGAATCGCCAATGCCTTCAACAGCTTGACCCGATTGGTGCTTGGCGGCATCGGCGCGCAAATCGCGGCGGCGATCATGAAATCGCAACACCTGGCCGGATCCAACGCACCGCGCGAATCCGCGTTCGTGCTCGCGTTCGGCATCTGCGCGCTGGTCGCGGCCGTTGGTACCGGACTGGCAATGATCGTACCGGCCGAAGGCGCGGAGTCTGACACCTGAAGGTTCCACCCCCGATCGCCGATGCCTCCCGGCATTCCGCCTCCACGAAGAATCCTTCAGCACCGCGTGATGAATACAAATCCACCATCCCGCTCAACCGCCGCACAGGGCAACGCGGTCGGCGGCGGCGACTCGCTCACGCGCGCATTGGGTGCCATTGCGCTGATCGGCGTCGCCATCATCACGATCGTCTGCCTCGCGGTGCAATTCCTGCGCACGGATCTGGACTGGGTGACCGTGCAGATGAGCCTCTACGTAAACGGACCCTACGGCGGGCTTGTCCGGGCGAGCTTTTTCGCACCGGCGCCGGCGCTGATTGCGTTGGGCGTCGGCTGGTATCTGGCACTGAGAAAACAGGCACGTTGCATTGTATCGCTCGCGCTGTTCGTGACCGCGGCCATCGCGTTATGCTTCGTGGGTGGCTTCGCCGCCGACGCAACGGCCCAAGCGGTGACGGTGCACGGCGCGATCCACGAATGGGCGGCATTCGCGACCTTCGTTTGCGCGACCAGTGCGATGGCGCTGCAATCGTGGTGGCTGCGTCTCGACCCGAATTGGCGCGGGCACTTTCCCAGCGCATTCGGGGTAGCGGCGATCGCCATTGTCTATTTTTGGGTTTACGCGTTGTTCAAACCGATTCCGCGCGGTCTGGGCGAAAAGGGCGTGATCGCACTGGTGCTGCTGTGGATGTGGCGCGCTGCATGGTGGCTGGTCCGCAGTCGAGCGACCCGGTTCAGCCACGCGCCACACATGTCGCCTTGAAGGATCAGCGTGCGACGCGCGCACGACCGCGCCGATCAGTCGACGGCGGCGAGGGTGGCACCGGATTTCCCGCGTCGGGGATCACCGAATGCCCTGTGGCGGCCTGACCTGTACACTCCGCTTATGCGCGGCGGCGTGCAAGCTGCCTCCGCTCGCGGCGATCCTCCAAGGGCACTCAGGACAAGCGCACTGCCATGCCAGATCCCGCAACCTTGTTCTGGGGCATGCTGTTCAGCGCGATCGGCGTGGGTTTCTTCGTCTACGGCAAGCGCCAATCGATGATCGTGCCATTGCTGTGCGGCATCGCACTGGCTGTCTATCCGTGGTTCGTCTCGAACGTGTTGTGGCTGATCGTCATCGGTGTCGTGTTGATGGCGATACCATGGTTCGTCCGCTATTGAAGCAAGGCGCACCACCATGCCCGATACCCCGCTTGCGATTCCAACCGTCGCCGATATCCGCGCCGCGCGCGAACGCCTTGGCGACCGCGTCCGCAAAACCCCGGTTTGGCATTGGCAAGGCGATGCGATCGGGCACGCGGCCGGCAACGACACGCGGGTGTTCCTGAAGCTGGAACTCTTCCAGTACACCGGTACCTTCAAGGCACGCGGCGCGTTGCTCAACGCCCTGTCGCTATCCGACGACGAAAAACGTCGCGGTGTCACCGCGGTGAGCGCCGGCAACCATGCCATCGCCACCGCCTTCGCGGCACGCAGCGTCGACACGACCGCGAAAGTGGTGATGCCGAAAACCGCCAATCCGGCGCGCGTCGCCCTGTGCCGCGCCTACGGCGCGGAAGTCGTGCTGACCGACGACGTGTACGCGGCGTTCGACGAAGTCAAGCGGATCGAGAAGGAAGAAGGCCGCACCTTCATCCATCCGTTCGAAGGCGAGCGGACGGTGCTCGGCACCGCCACCGTCGGTTACGAACTTTGCCAACAGGTGGGAAACCTCGATGCCGTGATCGTGCCGATCGGCGGTGGCGGCCTGATCGCCGGCATCGCTTGCGCGGTCAAGCAGATGCAGCCGGGTTGCAAGGTGTACGGCGTGGAACCCGAAGGCGCCGACAGCATGTCGCGCAGCTTCGCGGCGGGATCACCGCAGACACTCGAACACGTGAACACCATCGCCGACAGCCTCGCCGCGCCCTACGCCCTGCCCTACAGCTTCGGTATTGCAAAACGTTTCGTGGACGAAATCGTGACCATCTCGGACGTAGCGATGCAGCGCGCGATGGGTCTTTTGTTCGCCGACATGAAACTCGCGGTCGAACCCGCCGGCACCTCCGCCACCGCCGCGTTGTGCGGCCCGCTGCGCGAACGCCTCGCCGGCAAACGCGTCGGCGTGATCGTGTGTGGCTCCAACATCGACCTCAACACTTTCACGCGACTAGCCATCCCGCACTAAACGGCGCCCAACCAGCCATCGTCATTCCGGGGCCGCTGAAGGCGGAACCGGGAAGCCAGCGCCCGAGCCCGGATTCCACTATTTTAATTCGGGCTACGCTGGTTTGCTTCATCAACTGCCTTTGGCGCGCACACCTACCGTGCGCCACCCTATATCCCGGTACGAATCAGCCACCGCCGATGCGCCGGCTGCGATCCGAAGCCACCACAGCCAATCTTCTCCGTAGGTGCATCGGCAGGTCAGTGAGCCGGTTTCTTTTTCGCTGGCGGAACCTGCTCGATCGGTCCGATGTCGACGTGCCCGAACTGTGCGGTGATGAATTTGGCGAATTCCTGTTTTCGCGCGGCCCAGAAACCCGCCTCGGTGGAAACGCCATTGCGCGTACTGATCTCGTTCAAGTCCGACACCAGCTCGGCTTCGTTTTGAATGTCTCCCCCGGGGTCGTAGCCGCTGATCGAGAAGGTGTAAGTGTTCGGGTCGTCCTCGGTAGTCGCGGATCCGGCGCGTTCGGCATGGTAGTCATTCTCGAAAACGCGGGTCGCGCGCGCGAGCGTGAGCTTGTCGCCGTAGACCGCCTGCAGTTCCGTGAAAAGCGCGTCCGCGCGCTTGCGGTCCGCCGGGCTCAGGGTCTTGTACGCACTGACGAGCGCCTTGTCGTAATCGGGTTCGTGTTCTTCGGCGGCGATGCCGAACCACGCCACGCCGCGCACCGGGTCCGCGGTGATATCCCCCATCCCGTGAAAGTAGATTTCGCCCAGATTGTATTGCGCGACCTTGTCGCCCCAGTACGCCGCCCTCTGGTAGGCATTCAGGGCGCCCCTATAGTCCTTGCGACGCATGGCGTCCAGTGCTAGGCGTTCGTAATACTTGGCCGGAAGGTAGTTGCGGGTCGGGTCCGTGGCCGTCTCGCGATGCGTTGAATCGAAGCGGCCGGCGGTGGCGACAGTCCACCAGCCGCAACACACCAACAGGCATGCGATAACGCCAATCCGGTTCTTCGCCGATCCGACCATCGTAGCCACCGTTTCTCTCCGACGCGACCATCGCTGGCCCGATCTTACAACAAGGGCGTCAGGTAGAATTTCCGCCCATGAAACTCGTCTTCACCAAAGGCTCCGGCAAATACGACCGCATGGACGTCGTGCGCGGCGACAGTGCGTCCGAGCAGGTCGACTGCCCCAAGCAGCGGATCATCCCGCACGACATGGTGCACTACGCGGTCGAGACCACGCTGGCGAAGCGTGGATTTCTTTCCCGTGTGCGCGACGGCGAGGACGCAGGCCTCCGCATGCTTCCGGAAGCCGAGAGTGACGGCGTGGAACGGCTGGTCGAAGTGATCCAAGGGGATGCGTGGTCCGGCGGCACCAGCTCCGCGGCGGAGATTCTGGACCTGTACCGCGTAACTTGCAGTGCGCGCACTTGTCCGATGCTGGACATCAGCGAGGCCGATATCGATGCGATCCGCGCGCAGTTCGCCGAACTGACCGCGCAATGGGACGCGTTGCCGGTCGGGCAATCGCTGACCCTTCCGATGTAATCTCGCACCGTGGATCCGAGTTCGCAATCCGATCAGGCAGGATTGACGCGGGTTGCCGCAAGCGCGCCGGACGATCGCCTTGCACGCGCGTGTGGCGCGATCGCGCTTGTCGGCGTTGCGGTATATGCGGTGGCCTGCGGCGCGGCGCAGTTCCTGCGACCGGATTACAACTGGCTGGGCGTACCGCTCAGTTTCTACGTGCTCGGCCCGTATGGCAGCGCGGTCGAAGCGAGTTTCTTCGTGCTGGCAGCAGGGCTCGCGGCGCTGGGTATTGGCTGGTACCGCGCGCTCAGCCGGGGCGCTCGCAGTGCGGCGCCGCTGTTGCTGTTCGAGATTGGGGCGATGGCTTTGTGCGTCACCGCCATGGAATTCACCGACGTCCCGAACCGCCCACCAACGCTGCACGGATTTCTTCACGTATTCGCGGCAGGCACCACCTTCATCTGCGTCACCGTCGCGATGCTGCTGCAATCCTGGCGGCTGCGCCGCGATCCGCGCTGGCGCGCTTACTTCCATTCGGCATTCACGCTTGCGGCGATTACCTTCGTCGCACTGTGGATCTACGCGCTGGTGAAACCGATCCCGCGCGGACTCGCCGAAAAAGTCGTGATCGCGCTGATCCTGCTGTGGCTGTGGCGCGTGGCGTGGTGGCTGGTGCGGGATAGAATGGACTGATCGTGTGTACCCGGTCGCTGTGCGAAACTGCCGCCACGCATGACAACTTCGAGCCCGGTATTTGACGAATCCCCACCCGCGCGCGTACCGCTGCGGGATGTGTTTGCGGTATTCGTCGGCAACGGCCTCGAATTCTATGATTTCGTAACCTATGCGTTGTTCGCGGTCTACCTCGGCCGCACGTTCTTTCCCTCCGAGCATCCGGGTGTTTCGCTGTTGGGTTCGCTGGCCACCTTCGGCGCCGGCTTCATCACCCGGCCGATCGGCGGCCTGTTCTTCGGACCATTGGCCGACCGCATCGGCCGCAAGCCCGTCATGGTGATCACGTTCTCGCTGATGGGCGTTGGCATGGCGGGACTGTGCCTCACGCCTTCCCATGCGCGCATCGGCATCGCGGCGCCGATCCTGGTACTGGTGTTTCGTTTGATCCAGGGCTTCGCGCTGGGCGGCGAAGTCGGGCCGTCCACGGCGTACATGGTCGAGGCTGCGCCGCCGTTGCGACGGGGCTTCTACGGGGCAATGCAGGCGCTCACCCAGGATGCGTCGACCACGGTCGCCGGCATCGTGGCGCTCGTACTGAGCCTCACCTTGAGCGACCAGCAATTGCAGCAGTGGGGGTGGCGTGTGGCGATGGGCTTGGGCGTCGCGATCATTCCGTTCGGTCTTTGGCTGCGCACGCGCCTTCCCGACACCATGCACGACGAGGACCGTGTTGCGTCCCGTGCGGCACACGCGGCACGCGGACTGCGCCAACGCCTCGCACCGCACCTACGCGTGATCGTGTGCGGCCTGTTGATGCTCGTCGGCCTGACGGTGGGCGGCTATACCAGCAGTTACATGACGACCTACGCGCTGTCCAGCCTGCACATGTCCAGCGCGATCGCCTTCGGCGCCACCATCGTGTATGGCGCATTCAGCATGGTGGTCGACGCCTCCGGCGGATGGCTCTCGGACCGGGTTGGCCGCAAGCCGGCCATGCTGGTGCCGATGCTGCTGCTGTTGCTGCTGATCCTGCCTTGCTACGTGGCGATCGACCACTACCGCACGATGGCCGTGCTGTATGGGGGCACCGCCATCCTGTCCATTCTGGCCGGCTTGGGCGGCGCGCCGATTTTCACCCTCATCACCGAACAGGTACCGATGCACCTCCGCTCCGGCACGATCGCGATCCTGTATGCCTTCACCATCGCCATCTTCGGCGGCACCACGCAGCTCGCCGAAACCTGGCTGATCCAGCGCACCGGCAGCCCGCTGGCGCCCGCCTTCTACTGGATCGGTGCGGTGGTGCTGAGCCTGATCGCGATCGTGCTGGTGCGCGAGTCGGCACCGATCAAATTGCAACACCGTGCAACGTACCATCCAAAATAGGCCCGGCGAGCGAGCCCGGGAACGAGGGAACCTCTGATCAACGTCACCCCGGCGCAGAGCCTGCCCCGGACTCGATCCGGGGCCGGAGCCCAGTCTGACGTTGCATCCCGGCCACAGGCCGGGATTCCTTGCCTTGCTGGATGCCGCGATCTACGCCGGCATGACGAGCAAAATCAGAAGTTCCCTGGTGTGGTGTCCCGTAAATATCTTTGTCATTCCGGACGAGCCCACGGCGTGGGCGAGATCCGGAATCCAGCTCTGAGTGATCGACGATACAACGTGGATTCCGGGTACCCACACCGATGCGACTGGCGTGGGCCCCGGAATGACAATGAAAAGTTTCTTGCGGGACACCACACTAGGCTTTCCATACCGGCCGTCCCGTGGCCAACCACGGCACATCGCGATACGTGTCAGCCACCAGCCAGACGCCGATGGCGATCAGCGACGAGATGATGAAAGCGGTGGTCGCCGTGCGGCCGGTGTACAGGTCAGGCGCCCAATAGGCGACGGTGATGACGCCCAGCATCGCGGCCTCCACGATCGCCGCGAGCCGCGGCCACACGCCGAACAGCAACGCCAGGCACGTCGCGATACTGCCGACGCCGGTGATCGCGGCCCACACGGCAGGACCGGGCAACCATTGCAGCCACGGTTGCATCACGGGGTTCCCGATCTTCACCGCGTCAACGATGATTTCCACGCCGATCATCGGCAACGCGACGATCAGCAGCCAGCGCGCGGCGCGGATGCCTCCCGCACTCGTAGCGGACAGGCACCACGCACCCGCAGTGATGATCGCTATTTCGCCGACGCTGCCCCATGCATTCGAGTCAACGGGGGCGTGGATCACGCTTGGTACTTGCAGCAGCACCAGCCACAGCACCATCCAAGCGAACAGGATGCGGCTCGTCGGTCGCCATGTACGCCCGAACAGCAATCCGATGCCGAGCGCGATTTCGATCGCGGCGCAGACATAGGCGATGACGGTTCGCCCCGGCACGTGCGCGGGCACATGCTGCCACACGAGCGCGAAACCGCCGTTGACGATGCCCGTGATGCCGAGGGCGATCATCGCGGCGGCGAAAAACAAACGGCTGGGCTGCAGCGTCGTTTTCATGGGACCACCACTGGTAGTTGTCACGCCTTGGTCAACGATACAAAACCGGCACAGCGCAAATATACAGCCACGTGGCGCAAGGGTGACTCGCGGTATGTAGTATCTTTCGGATTGCGATGCGGTTCGCTGCACGCGATACTCGGTGCATCGCCCCATGAAGGGACCGAATTGCGGTTAGGCACCAGTTATGGCGTTTCCTTTGACACAGATCTTCATGAATCA
>JBOHYR010000097.1:0-60345 GCA_050737995.1 Rhodanobacteraceae bacterium | reverse complement strand
ATCCGTTCGAGATGCTGGGCATGATGCTTGCGCACTTCGGCATCGGCGTGTTCATCGCGGGCGCGATCCTGACCCGTTCGATGAGCGTCGAGCAGGATGTCAGCATGAAACCCGGCAGCAGCGTGCGGGTCGGCTCGTACGATTTCCATTTCAATGGCGTGATCGAGAAACAGGGCCCGAACTACCGGGCGCAACAGGGCACCGTGGTCATTTCGCGCAGTGGCAAACAAGTGGTCGTACTGCACCCCCAAAAGCGCACCTACTCCGGTGGCCAGGTACAGACCGAGGCCTCGATCCAGGCCGGCGTATTCCGCGACCTGTACGTGTCGCTGGGCGACCCGATCGGGGGCGGCGCGTGGTCGTTGCGTGTATACGACAAGCCGTTCGTGCGCTGGATCTGGGGCGGCGGTGTCTTGATGATGTTGGGCGGATTCACGGTGATCCTCGACAAGCGCTTCCGGTTGCGGCGCGCGGTCGAACCTGAAACCGCGCGCAAGGAGCCCGAACCCGACGCTCCGCGCAAGCTTGCGGAAGATCAGGCGTGAACGAAGCTGCGCGCAAGTCCATTTCGCGTTTCGTACCATTGCTGGTGTTCGTGGTGCTGGTCGCGTTCTTCGTTGTGGGTCTGGTATGGAACCAGACCCACGATGCGCGCTTCGTACCGAGCCCGCTGATCAACAAACCGGCACCCAAATTTCGCCTGCCGCGGCTCGACCACCCCACGCAGTTCGTGACCAAGGCGGACATGCTGGGCCAGCCGTACCTGCTCAACGTATTCGCGAGCTGGTGCTATGCCTGCGGCGAAGAACATCCGACGCTGATGGCGTACCGCAATAAACTCGGGATCGTACTGGTTGGCTACGACTACAAGGATGCGCCACAGGATGCGCGTGCATGGTTGCAGCGCCATGGCAGCCCATACCACGAAGTGCTCACCGACCAGTCCGGCGAAACCGCGATCAACTTCGGCGTATACGGCGCACCCGAAACCTACCTGATCGACGCCAGGGGCATCATCCGCTACAAGCACATCGGTCCGTTGACGCCGGAAGTAATCGCGAAAGATCTGGAACCTAAAATCCATGCGCTCCAGCAGGAAGGCACATGAAACGCTGCGCCACCATTGCGCTGATCGCCTTCGCGCTCGCATTCAGTGCCGCCACGTTCGCCATCGACCCGCTGCCGTTCCAGAGCAATGCCCAGCGTGAACGCTTCCAGCACCTGACCGGCGAACTTCGCTGCATGGTTTGCCAGGACGAGAGCCTGCTCGCCTCCAATGCCGACTTCGCCAAACAGTTGCGGCGGCAGATTTTCGACATGATGCAGGAAGGCAAGAGCGACAAGGAAATCAAGGGCTGGCTGGTCGATCGGTATTCCACTTTCATCCTGTACGACCCGCCACTGCGGGCCAGCACCATCGCGCTGTGGTTCGGCACACCGGCGATCCTGCTGGTCGGCGGCATCGTCGTGGTCGTGCTGCTGCGCCGGCGCACCCGCCCGGCCAGCGCCATCGCCGAAGAGCCCGGAGACGATTGGTGACCACCCGCTTCCTCATCATCACCGCCGTCATGGTGGTGGCGGCATTGGCTTTCGTGCTGGTACCGATGCTGCGCACCGCACGCCGCGACGGAAAACCGCGTGCGCCGTTCGTTCTCGCGTTGATCCTGGCGCTGGTCGTGCCGCCGGTCGTGTTGGGTGCATATCTCTCGATCGGCACGCCGCAGGCGCTGCAACCGGCGCCCATCGAGAACCATGCCGAACTTGCCGACGCCACCGAACAACTGAAGGCAAGCCTCGCGCGCAAACCCAGCGACGCCCAGGGCTGGGCGCTGCTGGCGCAGGCTTATTCCGCGCTCAACCAGCCACGACAGGCGCTGGATGCGCTCGACCATCTGCTGAAACTGAAACCCGACGATCCCGACGCAATGGTGGCGTGGGTCGAAGCCTCTGCGGAAACCGATCCGGGCCATCGCATCGACGACGCATCGCGCGCGAAGTTGCAGCGCGTGCTGCAGCTCGATCCGACCCACCAGCGCGCACTCTGGCTGATCGGCATCAGCGACTTCCAGCGTCAGCAATATGCCGACGCCGCCAAAAACTGGAAAACCCTGTTGCCGCTGCTGCAGCCGGGTTCGAAAGTCGCGGCGACCGTGCAGCAGGAACTCGCCGAAGCCGAAGCGCGGGGGGGTGTCAACCCGGACGCGACGCTGGCCGCAAGTGACAGCGCGCCGTCATCGACATCGGGCATTGCAACCAGCGGCGACATCGCATTGAACGTCACCGTGAAACTGGCGCCGGAACTCGCCACCAAAGTCCACCCCGGCGATACGCTGTTCGTGTTTGCGCGTGCCGTGAACGGGCCTCCGACGCCGCTTGCGGTCGCGCGCATGCAAGCGACAACATTGCCCGCCGAGGTGACGCTTACGGATGCTATGGCCATGACACCGCAACTGACGCTCTCGAAATTCGCAAAAGTCGAAGTCGCCGCCCGCATCAGCAAGACCCGCAACGCCATGCCGCAGGCAGGGGACCTGGAAGCCACTCCGGTACAGGTCGCGACCGACACGCACGCTCCTATCGCGTTGACGATCGATCGCGTGGATTAAACCCTGTTCGGAACGAAGCGAACCGCCGTGAAGCGCCTGGAAAAATTGCACGCGTCGCAGCGTACAGTCTCTTCACCCCCTCGCAAGCAAAGGGGAAGTAATGGCGCCTTGGCTGCGCCCCACATGTTCGCTACCCTTTTCCACTTCGCTCGCGCAAGACATCGACTCCAGCATGGCCGACGCCCGCCAGTATTTCGATCTGCCTTCGCCGTTTTCAATGAAACGTGGCGGCAAACTGAACCGTGCGCAACTCGCATACGAAACGTGGGGCAAGTTGAGCGCCGTACGCGACAACGCGGTGCTGATCCTCACCGGCCTGTCTCCGAGCGCCCACGCCGCATATAATAAAATCGACAGCTCGCCGGGCTGGTGGGAGGACATTGTCGGGCCGGGCAAGGCCATCGATACCAACCGCTGGTTCGTGATCTGTGTGAATTCGCTGGGCAGTTGCAAGGGATCCAGCGGCCCTGCGTCGATCAATCCAGCGACCGGCGAACCTTGGCGGCTCGACTTCCCAGAACTTTCCCTGGAGGACGTCGGCAACGCCGGCTACGAACTCGCGCGCGAGCTCGGCGTCGAACGACTTGCCGCACTCGTCGGGTGTTCCATGGGAGGGATGTCGGCTTTGGGGTCCCTCGCGCACCACCCGGGTTTTGCGCGCGCGCACGTCAGCGTTTGCACCGCGCCGCGCGCTCAACCATTTGCCATCGCGATCCGTTCGCTGCAACGCGAGGCTATCCGTCTCGATTCCGCATGGAACAACGGCCATTACGACGACGCGCATTATCCCGAAACCGGCATGAACATCGCTCGCAAGCTGGGCGTGATCACCTACCGCTCGGCGCTGGAATGGCGCGGCCGTTTCGGCCGGATCCGGCTCGACGCCGACGAGCGCGATGACGACCCCTTCGCCGCCGAATTCCAGATCGAATCCTACCTCAACGCACATGCACGACGCTTCACCCGCTCATTTGATCCCAATTGCTATCTGTATCTCTCGCGTGCCTCGGACTGGTTCGACCTTGCCGAATACGGGCACGCCCCAGATCCCGCGACCGCGGTACGCAATGCATTGGCTCGGATGAAACTCGAACGCGCATTGGTGATCGGCGTGGAAACCGACATCCTGTTTCCGATCGAACAACAGCAGCAACTCGCCGAAGACCTCCGCACGACCGGTACCGAAACCACTTTCGTCGGCCTCGACTCGCCGCAGGGCCACGACGCGTTCCTGGTCGATACCGGCCGTTTCGGCGCAGCGATCGGTACATTCATGGCGACCCTCTAGCCCGTTGTCTGCGATCAATCGCGCGCGCTTGCCCCGTATATGCGTGCCCGTTGTAAGCTTATGCCATGAGCATCGATTTTCCCGGCCGTGACAGCATGATTCGCTCGTTCGACACTGCCGTGCAGGCGGGCGACACCGCGAGCACCATGCGCGCGCTACGTTCGGCGCTGTGCGAAGCCATCCGGTCCGGCGATATACATCTGCCGGACTGCGTGTTCGAGGGATGTCCCGCGCACTACGCGCGCCGTGAACTGTATCGCAGCGACGAGCACGGCTATTGCGTCATCGCAATGACCTGGAGCCCCGGTCAGGGCACGCCGATCCACGACCACTCCGGCATGTGGTGTGTAGAAGGGGTGTGGCAGGGAGCGCTGGAAGTCGTGCAATACGAATTGCTGGAACACGACGACCCTCGCTACCACTTTCGGCCCGCGGGCGCGATCCAGGCCGGCGCGGGCTCGGCCGGCAGCCTGATTCCCCCCCACGAGCACCACACGATCTGCAACGCCAGCGATCACGATCTCGCGATCAGCGTGCACGTCTATCAGGATCGGATGACACGGTGCAACGTGTTCGAACCTGAGCACGGCGACTGGTACCTCCGCCGCCCACAGGAATTGTCCCTCGACGACATTCACTCTACCGTCGACCACTAGCCTGACGGTCCCGATTCCCGCATACTTGTCTGCTTGGCCGAAGTGGCGGAATCGGTAGACGCAGCGGACTCAAAATCCGCCGGTGGCAACACTGTGAGAGTTCGAGTCTCTCCTTCGGCACCAATGACTTGCTCTCGAATCCTCATCCAATTACGAATGCACGGGCGAGGTGCTTTTGGATAGCGGTAGCACCGGTGGCAGGCTCCGCCTGCGATGGGCCGGTGGACAACATGCGATTGCGAAGCAGCGAGAGGACGCGCCAGTGGGTTTTTTCGCAGCCGAGGCGCGCGGGCTTGCGGCGTTGCGACACGTCGATGCCCTGCGCGTACCCAAGGTATTCGAAGTCGACGAACATCGAATCGTGCTGGAGGACCTGGGATCTGGAGCGCCCACATTCGACTACTGGCAACGTGCAGGATCGGGGCTCGCCACACAGCACGGTGTAACCGGCGATCGATTCGGCTTCGACCACGACGGATTCTGTGGCGATACGCCGCAGGACAACACGCCCGATGACGATGGCTGGCGCTTTTTCGCAGAACGCCGCCTCATTCCGCAAATGCAATGCGCCCGCGACCACGCGCTGATCGACCCACACGACGTCGCAGCCATCGAAAACATTTGCGCATGCCTGCGCCAACGCATCCCCGACACGCCGCCGGCCCTGCTTCACGGCGACCTCTGGAGCGGAAACCTGCACGTATGCGGTGATGGCGCTCCGGCGCTGATCGACGCCGGCGCCGTCCACCATGGCTGGGCCGAGGCTGAGCTGGCGATGCTTACTCTATTCGGCTCGCCGCCCGCCGCATTCTTTGACGCGTACGTCGAACGCATGCCGCTGCATTGCGACTGGCGTGAACGCGCTCCGATCTACAACCTTTACCACCTCTTGAACCACGTCAACCTGTTCGGTACGAGTTACCTGCCCTCGCTGAGGGCGGCATTGTCGGTGTGCCGCTGAGCGACGCTGCCCCTAGTGATGATGGGAGTCGTCGTGCGAACCGCTACCGTGCCACGAGCCATGCGAACGGCTGCCATGCGAGTTGCCTTGCCGCGAATGGCCGTACCTCGCGCCGGGTTGGTAGCCTCGGTATCCGCGACGGTAGTAACCGTCCCCGTAGTAACCGAGTCCGATGTTGATCGACGGTCCGTAATAGCAGCAGCCGTATCCGCCGCCGTAGTAATACGGAGATGCATACCCACTACCGTAGTAATTCGGGTACGCATATCCATTGCCGTAGTAATACGAATTACCGGTGTAATAGCCACCAGCATAACCGTAGCCACCGCGCACATAGCTATAGCCCGGGTAGACGCAGCCCGTGAGCGCGAGGATCGCTACACCGATCAGTATCCGCAGGAAATTGCGCATGGCGGACTCCTTGAAACCTTGCATTGCCACAGCGTAGCCCGACGCGATTAATGCGATGTGACCATCGGGTAAATACGACCGAAACCCCTCGTTCCCTGGCTTCACAGGTCCCGAACCACCCGGAAGCCCACCCGCCCGCTACGCGCGTCCGCCGCGGCGGCCAACCGGAACGAGGAGCGGTCCTGGTCTGGGGCGCTGCCCCAGGAGCCGCCGCGGATCACCCGTTCGCTGCAACCCGGATTGACCCATGCACTGCCGTCGATCGGCGCACGCACATAGTTGTCGTGCCAGCAGTCGGCGACCCACTCGGACACGTTGCCGCTCATGTCGTACAGCCCGAACGGATTGGGCAGGAAACTCATGACAGGCGCCGGCCCCCAGTAGCCATCGCTGTAGCCTTGGAAAGCATTGGCCCAGCTGCGATGCGCCGGCGAACGGTCACCGCTGCCGGTGAGGTTCCCGACCTTGAGCTTTGGCGTGCCATTGCCCCACCAGTACAGCGTAGTCGTACCCGCGCGTCCGGCGTATTCGTATTCGGCTTCGGTCGGGAGACGATAATGCTTGCCGGTGCGCTTGGACAACCATTCTGCGTATGCATGTGCGTCGTTCCAGGACACGTTGACGACGGGATCGGTCCCTTTCGCACGCTGCCCCGCGTAGTCGTCCTGCCAGTCCACGCCTGATCGCATTTGCATGCGACCGTTGGACTCGTCATACACCGACGCACCGCCGAGCCGCTCGGCGTCCGGGACGTAGCCCGATGCGCGCACGAACGCGCGAAACTCACCGACAGTAATTTCCGCGCGGGCCATCGCGAATCCCTTTGCGATCGTGACCTGGTGCTGCGGTTGTTCCGCGCTCGCCTGTACGCGGCTACGCGAGGGCGCCCCCATCAGGAAGCTGCCCCTTGGAATCACGACCATCGCGGGGGCCTGTCCGACGATATCGAGAAAGTGATCGGAGAACACTTGCCCGGGATGGAAGCTCGAGTACTCGCGGGCGTTCTTCAGCTTGGCGAGGAACGTGTCGGTCGATGCGCCCAGGCCGCCGGCCTGCTCGGCGAGCTGCTGCGCCAGCCCGACGTTTCCCGCATCGAACGCCGACTTCGCCTGCGCGAGCAGCGTGTCCGCGCGACCACTACGCATCGCGGCAATGCGGGCGCGGGTGTCGCCCAAGGCTCGCGACGAAGGCAGGATCGCGGCGGCGTCCGCCAATGCCGCGTCAGCCTTGGCATCCTCGTTTTGCGCAGCGGCGGTCAACGCGCGATCCAAGGATGCCTGTTGCACCCGCTGCAAGCCCTGGCGTGCGACCAGGTTCTCCGGATCGAGCGTCAACACCTTTCGATACACCGCCAGTGCATTGTCGTCGCCTTGCCCTTCCAGCTTGCCCTGCTGCACCAGGTCGGACGCCTGCTCGAGCAGCGGCTGGACCTTGCCCGCGGCATCGATCCGCGCCGCGAGCGCATCCACGTCGCCACCCGCGCCCGGCAGTTGCTTGAGAGCTTCCAGATTGGTACGCGCGGCGTCGGCATCGCCGGCTGCGAGCGATTGTTGCGCGTTGGCAACCAGACGCGAATGAAACAGCGACACAGCCTTTTTGACCTGAGGATCGTCCGGGGCTTCCTTCACTGCCCGCAAGACCAGCGCCAACGCCGTGTCGTCGCCAGATCCGATCAGATTGCCGTTGAGCGCCGCCGCACTGGCTTGGGTCAGCAACTGCGCCACCTTGCCCTTGCCGGATTGCCCGCCCAGCGTCCCTTCGCGCGCCCGCGCTGCAATCACGTCGGCGGGCGCCAGTGAGATCGGCGGCCCGGCATTGAGCTCGGACTCCGCAGGAGTCAATTGACGCGGCGCCGCACGGATCTTCGCTGATGGGCCGGCAACCGCGGCCGGGCGCAACCTCAACATCGCCGGCTCGACCTTGAGCGCCGCCGGGAAAAAACGGTACACCAGCGCAAACACCAGCAGCGATACGCCGATCGCGCCGCCGATAGCGTGTTGACGGGTGAGGATTTGCGGGTTCGGCATGCGGGTGCGGGCGCTGGCTGTTATGGTGTGCGGTTCACGATAGCAAACCGATGCGTAATGGGACACCAATTCATGAGCAGCAACGTTCGATGAGCGCGGCATGGATCGACCACGCGGCCAGTGTGTCGGTACCGCCCGACCACGACCCGGTCGGTCTCGACACCGAGTTCATGCGCCGAAACACCTATTACCCGAAGCTGGCTTTGGTGCAGGCGGCACACCATGCCGGCCTCTGGCTGCTCGACCCGCTGGCCTACGACGCCGGCGCGGATGTGCGCGCGCTCGTAGCCAGCCGCTGCTGCGTCATGCATAGCGCGAGCGAGGACATGGAGGCGCTGGCCCCGTTACTCGGCGACACGCCCCTGCACTTGTTCGACACCCAGATCGCGGCGGCTCTGTGTGGCATGGGCCTTGGCTTGAGCTACCAGAACCTGGTGGCATCTTTGCTTGGCGTCGACATTCCCAAGAATGAAACCCGATCCGACTGGCTGCAACGCCCCCTCACCGCAAACCAGCGGGAATACGCCGAGCAGGACGTCACCCACCTTGCCGAACTGCACGGCAAGCTGTCCGACGAACTCGCCCGGCTTGGCCGCCGTGAATGGCACGCCGAGGATTGCGAGCAACTCGTGCAGCGCGCCGACCGGCATCGCAACGGCGCCGATCCCCAGCCGCAACGCAGCTTCCACGCCGCGTCCGACTGGCCACTGGAAGTGCAAGCGCGCCTCCGTAGAATCCTGCTTTGGCGCGACGACTCTGCGCGTAACCTCGACAAACCGCGTCCGTGGATCCTCGATGACGCTCACGCCTTGGCCCTCTCGCAACAACCGCCGGCCAGCGCACCGGAACTGTTCGAACGCGTGAAAGGCCAGCGTGCCCTGCGCGGACCGCAACGGGCTGAACTTTTCCCGCTACTGCAAGCTACAGCCACGCCTGAAGAACTGGCCGCGCTGCAACCGATCCCGCCGGCACCAAGGGGCGCGGTCAAACACGCCGTCGATGCGATGCGGGACGCTGTGCGAGCGATCGCCGCAGAATTAGACCTGCCATCCGGATTGCTTTGCCCGCGCCGACTGATCGAGGAACTCGCCGTCACCCGCCAGTGGCCAGAGGGGCTGCAAGGCTGGCGCAAGACCGTGCTGGAAGCCGAACTCTCGCCGCTGCTGCCGGCCTGATCGCGAAGCCGGCCCGACGCTTGGCGGATTCCCGGATCCCCATTACCATACGCGGCTCGCGCAACGAAGCGTCTCCGCAACGGAGCCTCAGCGGCCCCGGAATGGCCGATGCGCGACAAGCACCAACGTGGGGCGGTAGCTCAGCTGGGAGAGCGCTGCGTTCGCAATGCAGAGGTCGAGGGTTCGATCCCCTTCCGCTCCACCATTCCGTCACGCTGCAAGCAGACCCGCGATCACCGATCACGGAGCACGATGTAGCGGGCCATCCAGCGCAATGGCTCCGCCGCGTCGCCAAAACGATCAAGTGCTGCCAGCGCAGCGGCATACAGCGCATCCGCGCGGCGCTTGGCGTTGTCCAGGCCCATCAGTGACGGATAGGTGGCCTTGCCATGCGCGGCGTCGGCGCCCTGGGTTTTCCCGGTCAGCGACTGGTCGCCCTCGACGTCCAGCACGTCGTCCTTGATCTGGAATGCGAGGCCCATGTTTTCGGCATAGCGTTCCAATGCCTCGCGTGCCGCGGTCGGCGATTCCTGCGCCGCGCAACATGGCATCGAAACCGCGGCGCGGATCAGTGCGCCAGTTTTGTCGCGGTCCAGCGCTTCGAGGTCGGCGGAGGACAATTGCCTGCCTTCGGATTCGAGATCGACGGCTTGGCCGCCGGTCATGCCGAGCGAACCGCTGGCCGACGCGAGAATGGCAATCATGCCAAGACGCTCGGCAGTATCGCGACGACCATCGCCGGCAAGGATCTCGAAGGCCCGCGTCTGCAGCGCGTCGCCCGCGAGGATCGCTGTCGCGACGCCGAATGCCTTGTGGGTGGATGGCCGTCCGCGGCGCAACGGGTCGTCGTCCATCGCCGGCAGGTCGTCGTGGACCAACGAAAAGGCATGCACGCATTCGACCGCGCACGCGGCATCGTCGAGGCGCGAGGCATCCACGCCCAGCAATTCGCCAGTCGCGTAACACAACAGCGCCCGGATGCGCTTGCCGCCACCCAGCACCGAATAACGCATCGCGTGGTGCAACGATGCGGGCCGGGTATCCTCCAAGGGCAGACGCGCATCCAGCGCGTGCTCGACACGTTCGAGATAGCCGGCCACGCGGTCAGCAAAGGGCATCGGGTTGCTCCGGGAAAAGAGGCGGCCCAAGCCGCGAGTACCGCGCGAGCCTAGCGACCGCCCCTGGCATGTGTCAAAGCGGCCGGTGCGCGACTTCCACCTCATCTTCACGGACAATAGGTAGGATTACCAAGTGGCCGGATGGCAAGCGCCGAAGGAGACAAGCAGGATGACAATCCATGCTGCCGCACGTACGCCGCAACACGCCGCTGAGGCTTTCCAGAAACGTATCCTGCCGGAGGTCTCGCGCACCTTCGCGTTGACGATCCCGCAGCTCGATCCGCGCCTGCGCAAGGTCATCGCCAACGCGTACCTGCTATGCCGGATCGCGGACACCATCGAGGACGAACAATCCCTCGCTGCCGATGTGAAGCAGCAATTCCACGACCGCTTCACGCGCGTTGTCGGCTCGACCGAGGATCCGGCGACGTTTGCGCGCGATCTTGCGCCGCTGTTGAACGGCAATACCCTCGCCGCCGAACGCGACCTCGTCGGGCACGTCCCCGAAATCATCGAGATCACCGATAGCTTCAACCTGCGCCAGCGTGAAGCGCTGACGCGCTGCGTGCGCATCATGTGTACCGGCATGCCCAGCTTCGAACGCCATGCCAGCACCGCCGGCCTCGCCGACATGCGCCATGTGGACCACTACTGCTACTACGTAGCCGGCGTCGTCGGGCAAACCCTGACCGACCTGTTCTGCGACTACTCACCCCGGATCGCCGAGCAACGCGAAGCCATGTCATCCCTCGATGTGTCGTTCGGACAGGGTCTGCAGATGACCAACATCCTCAAGGATTTCTGGGAAGACCGCGACCGTGGCGTGTGCTGGTTGCCGCGCGACTTGTTTGCGCGCGTCGGCGTCGAGCTCCAGGCGATCCGCCGCAGCGATGTACCGGCTGCATTCGGCCTGGGTTATGCGCAACTGATCGGCATCGCCCACAGCCATCTGCGCAATGCGTTGAACTACACCTTGTTGATTCCCGAAAAGGAGGTCGGCGTGCGTCGTTTCTGCCTGATTGCGGTCGGGCTGGCCATGCGCACCCTGTCTTCGATCCTCGCGAAACCGAACTTCACTGCCGGCGCGCAGGTCAAGGTGTCGCGCCAGGTGGTCAAGAAAGTCGTGATCGCCACGCACCTGTTCGCCGGCTACAGCCGCGTGCTGCAACGCTGGTTCGCACGCCTGGCATACGGCCTGCCGCTGCAGGCCCTCGCAGACGACTGGGGCGGGCTGCTGCCCGACGCGCATTCTGCGTGGCCACGCAGCGATGCCTGCGGCCCCGCCCAGGCCGTGACGTTCAAGTAAGCCATGGCACCCGATTCCGGCCTTCCGAACTTGCGCCCCGCATCCCAAGCGGGGGCCAATGTACGCGACCGACTCGTCGCCGCGATCGAGGCTGCACGCGAGCGCATTCTCGCGCACCAGCACTCGGGCGGTTACTGGCAGTACGAACTGGAAGCCGACTGCACCATCCCCGCCGAATATATCCTGATGCTGCACTACCTCGGAGAATCCGACCGTCTGCTCGAATCACGGCTGGCCGAATATCTGCGCAACCAGCAGTGCCGCGACGGCGGCTGGCCGCTTTATCCCGGTGGCGCACTTGACGTGAGCTGCAGCGTGAAGTGCTATTTTGCCCTGAAGCTCGCCGGCGACCGCCCCGACGCACCGCACATGCTGCGCGCGTGCTCGGCGATCCTCGCGCATGGCGGCGCCGCGCGCAGCAACGTGTTCACGCGCATCACGCTGGCGCTGTTCGGCGAACTGCCTTGGCGTGGCGTGCCGTTCCTGCCCGTCGAAATCGTGCTGCTGCCACGCTGGTTTCCCTTCAACCTGGCCAAGGTGTCGTACTGGTCGCGCACGGTGATGGTGCCGCTGTCGGTGCTGACTTCGCTGAAGCCGCGCGCCGCAAATCCACGCAATGTGCACATCCGCGAACTGTTCGTTACACCGCCCGAGCAGGAAAATCACTACTTCCATTCGCGTTCGCTTCTGAACCGGGTGCTGTTCGTATGCGAGGGAGTCTTCCGTCACGGCGAAGCGCTGATTCCGCGCTGGCTGCGCAGGCGCGCACTCAAGCGCGCGGTAGCGTGGATCCTCGAGCGCCGCAATGGCGAAGGCGGTCTCGGAGCGATCTTCCCGGCAATGGTGAACGCCTACGAGGCTCTGGCGTTGCTCGGCTACCCGCCGGATCACCCTGCTCGCAGGGAAACGCGCAGGGCCATCGACGACTTGCTGGTCGTCAACGACCACGATGCCTGGTGCCAACCATGCGTATCGCCGGTGTGGGATACCGGTCTGGTTTGCCTGGCTTTGCAGGAAGACCCGGAAGTACCCGACAATGCGACCCGGAGCGCGCTGGACTGGCTGGTTACGCGCCAACTTCGCGATGCGCCGGGCGACTGGCGCGCCTATCGGCCGAAACTTCCCGGCGGCGGCTGGGCGTTCCAGTTCACGAACGACGCCTACCCCGACCTCGACGACACGGCCGCCGTGGCGCGCGCGCTGCTTCAATCGCCGGAACGCGCGCGCTACGCCGAAGCAGTCGATCGCGCCGCCGACTGGCTGGTCGGCATGCAGTCGCGCGACGGCGGTTTCGCCGCGTTCGACGCCGACAACGACCATCAGTGGCTCAACCAGATTCCGTTCGCGGACCACGGTGCCTTGCTCGATCCTCCGACCAGCGACGTCAGTGGCCGCGTGCTGACCCTGCTGTCCCTGCTCGACCGGCCGCAGGATCGTGAATCGCGCGAGTGCGTGCTGCAATTCCTGTTCGACGAGCAGACACCCGAGGGTGCGTGGTTCGGACGCTGGGGCACCAACTACATCTACGGCACATGGTCGGTACTGGCCGCATTGCGCGCGACCGGCGTCGCCATCGAAACGCCGGAAGTCCAGCGCGCCGTCGCATGGCTGAAGTCGGTACAGCAGGCCGACGGTGGCTGGGGCGAAGGCAACGACAGCTATCTGAACCCGGAACTTCGTGGCCGCGGCGCACGCAGCGGACCGGTTCAAAGCGCGTGGGCGTTGCTGGCGCTGATGCAGTCTGGTGAAGCCCAGAGTCCAGCGGTGGCCCGGGGCATCGATTACCTGCTGAAAACACAGGTAGACGGCGAGTGGCACGACAAACGTTTCAATGCGCCCGGTTTCCCGCGCGTGTTCTATTTGAAGTATCACGGTTACAGCCACTACTTTCCTTACTGGGCCTTGGTGCGCTACCGCAATGCCCACGCCCATCGAACAAGCTGACTGCATCGGACTGGTCATCGCGCTTCCAGCCGAAGCGCGCAGCGTCGGGGTGCAGGGCGTGCGGCCGGGCGATTGCGCACGCTGGCAGCACGGTTGGGTCGCGATATCGGGTATCGGTCCGCACAACGCGATGCGGGCGGCCGAGCGCCTGCTCGCATGCGGCGTCAACCAGTTGGCGAACTGGGGCGTGGCTGGCGCGCTGGATGCCAGCCTCGTGCCCGGCGACATCCTGATCCCCGACCGCATCCGTTACACACTGGACGATTCCGGTTTCACCACCGATCCGGTCGCCCGCGAGCGAATCATTTCGGCCTGTTCCGCGGCGTTGACCGTGCGACGCGGCACGCTGTGGTCCGCACCCGAACCCATCGCAAGCCAAACCGACAAGCGCGCGCTGGCTGAGCGTTCGGGCGCCATCGCGGTGGACATGGAAGCGGCCTCGATCGCCGCCGTTGCCGCCCGTGCACACCTCCCATTCGTGGCAGTCAAGGCCATCTGTGATCCGCTGGGGCGCGAATTGCCGCGACTAATCATGCATGCGCTGGACGGCAGCAACGGCAGCTTGTCCTGGCGGATGCTGACGGCCATCGCGTTCGGGGGTCCTTCTGCGTGGTCCGCGGTGCGATCCCTGTCACACGATTTCGCGCATGCCCGGCGCGCGCTGACGTCCGCCGCGCGGCTGGCCGCACGGGATTCCATCGCCGCATGAGCGCGCGCGTTCTCGTCAGCGGCGCCAACGGATTCGTGGGATCGGCGGTATGCCTCGCCCTGCTGCGGCACGGTTACGCGGTGCGCGCCCTCGCCCGCCCGACGAGCGACACGGCGAGCCTAGAGGAAATGGACGTCGAACTCGTGCGCGGCGACCTGCTCGATCCGCCCTCCTTGCAACGCGCGCTCGAAGGCTGCGAAGGACTGTTCCACGTCGCCGCCGATTACCGGCTGTGGGCACGTGATGCAAACGAAATCCGCATGACCAACGTGCGCGGCACCCGCAATATCCTCGCAGCCGCCAGAAACTGTGGAGTCGACCGCATCGTGCATACCTCCAGCGTTGCCACGCTGGGGCTATACGACGACGGCACGCCGTCCGACGAGGATGTTCCCGCTCATTACGCCGACATGATCGGCGAATACAAACGCTCGAAATATCTTGCCGAAAAAATGGCGCGTCGCAGGGCGCGCGGAGGACAGGACATCGTGGTCGTGAATCCATCCGCGCCGGTCGGCCCGCGCGACCGCAAGCCGACGCCGACCGGACAAATGATCCTCGACGCCGCGCGCGGCAAAATGCCCGCCTATGTCGATACCGGACTCAATATCGTGCACGTAGACGACGTCGCGGAGGGGCACGTGCTGGCATACCAGCGCGGTGAGCGCGGCCGTCGATACATTCTGGGTGGCGAGAACATGAGCTTGCGCGAAATTCTCGGCACCATTGCCGAATTGACCGGGCACAGCGCACCGCGGGTTCGCCTGCCGCACGGCGCGCTGTTGCCCGTCGCGCACGCGGCCGAGGCGTGGGCGCGCGTCAGCGACCGCGCACCCAGGATCACCGTGGCGGCCCTCAAGCTGTCACGCCACAAGATGTATTTCACGAGTCATCGCGCCGAAACCGAACTCGGGTACCACGCGCGTCCCGCGCAGGAAGCGCTTGCCGACGCAATACAATGGTTCCGGGACAATGGATATTGCGACTAGCCTTCATCACCAAATTCGTCATTCCGGGGCCACCCGCGATGTTTGCGGATGGAACCCGGAATCCATTTTGTCGGGCCCACGCAACATCAACGTGATTCCGGTTCCATCGCCGATACAGCCGGCGATGGCCCCGGAATGACGAGGATCTTGTGGGAATCGAGTTGGCACTTGGCTGAACTTCCTAACCAATCACGAGGGACTTCGCCGATGACGTGGTCTCACGGACGGGCTACTGCCATCGCGCAACCCAATATCGCGCTGGTCAAATACTGGGGCAAACGCGACGATGTGCTGAACCTTTCGGCCTCGGGCTCGCTGTCGATTACGCTGGAGGCGTTGCACACGCGCACGTCGGTACGTTTCGATGCCGCTTACGCGCACGACGACATCGTGTTGAATGGGTGCCAAAACGAGGCCGAGTCGCGCAAGATCGGCGCATTCCTCGACCTCATGCGCGCTCGCGCCGGTCTCGCCACTCGTGCGCAGATCGTCAGCGAAAACGATTTTCCGACTCGCGCCGGGCTCGCCTCCTCGGCATCGGGTTTCGCGGCACTGGCGGTCGCAGTCGATCGCGCACTGGGCCTCGGTCTGGACAAATCCGAACTCTCGCGATTGGCGCGTCGCGGCTCGGGTTCGGCCGCGCGCTCGATCTTTGGCGGCTTCGTGGAAATGGCAGCGGGCGAGCGCGGGGATGGCGAAGATGCGTTCGCCACCCCGTTGCTCGAACCGCAGGAGTGGCCGCTGACGGTGGTGATCGCTGTCACCACACACGCGGCTAAATCCGTCAGCTCGCGCGCGGGTATGGATCTCTCGCGACGCACCTCACCTTTCTATCGCAGCTGGATCGCCACCGGTACTGGCGATCTTGCCACCGCGCGCGAAGCGGTACTGGCGCGCGACTTCGACAAACTCGCGCAGGTCGGCGAAGCGAGCTGCCTCGCAATGCACGCAGTGATGCTGTCCACACGTCCGGGCCTTGTCTACTGGAACGGCGCCACGGTGGAATGCATGCAACGCGTGCGTACCCTGCGCGAACTCGAAGGCCATGGCGCGTTCTTCACCATCGACGCCGGGCCGCAGGTGAAAGCCGTATGTCTGCCGGACGCCACATTGCGCGTGGCCGAGGCCTTGCGCGAAATCCCGGGCGTAGAAGCCGTTTCGGTCAGCGGCCTGGGCGATGGCGCGCGGGTCGTAGAGGATCACGCCTGATGCGCGTTACCGCCAGCGCACCCGGCAAGTTGGTGTTGCTCGGCGAATACGCTGTGCTGGAAGGCGCGCCGGGGCTGGTTCTGGCGGTGGACCGTCGCGCGAAAGTGACACTTGCCACCATCGCCGGCGACAACTGGGAAATCGTCTCGCCTACGCTCGGCCTCAAGGCATCCATGCGCATTGGATCCGGCGGTGTCGCATGGCGCAGTACACCCGCACCCGAACTCGCATGGCTGGCGTTGCTGTTCGAAAGACTACCGTTTGCGTCCAGCCTCGCGCCCTGCCGGGTCGAGTTGGACAGCAACCCGTTCTATTTGCACCACGCGGACGAAAGAACGAAACTCGGCCTCGGCTCCAGCGCTGCGCTGACCGTCGCCTTGCTCGGCGCATTGCATGCGCTGGCCCAACACACTCCGCCGAGCCTAGACGAGTGTATCGATGTACATCGCGCCATCCAGCGCGGTCGCGGCAGCGGCGTCGATATCGCGGCTTCGCTTGCGGGGGGGTTGTCGCGCTTCGAACTACGCGGCGGCACCCCGAGTTGTGTGTCGATGCAACTGTCTGGTGGTTTGCACTGGCGCTGCGTGTTCAGCGGCCGCCCGGCATCGACCGGCACGATGCTGGCCACCGTCGCCGCATGGCGTGAACGCGAACCGACCGAATACGCGCGCCATCTGCACGAACTCGCTACAATATCTTCACGCGGTGTCGACACCTTTGCCAGCAACGATGCCGCCGCCTTCCTGTCCAGCCTCTACGACTACGCGCAAGCACTTGCCCGCCTCGGCGAGGCCAGCGGAGCGGATATCGCCAGCCGCGAGCATCGCGCCATTGGTGGACTTGCCGAGGATTGCGGCGTCATCTACAAGAGCTGCGGTGCCGGGGGCGGTGACGTGGGCGTCACATTCGCCGTGGATGATACGCGGTTGCGGGAATTCGCCGAGCGCGCCGCGCAGGCCGGATTCCCCGTGATCGAGTTGGACGCGGACCCGCGGGGTCTGGAAACAAACGTTGCCGGTTGACGCTTCGAGGAACGAGGATGGACCAGTCGAGAATGCCGGGCTTTTACAAACTGTCGGTGTCCGAACGCGTCAATCTGGTGCGCGAGCGCGGGATGCTTTCGCGCGAGGATTTCCAGACACTGATCAGCGGCGCGCACACGCTTACGGTCAACCGCGCCGACAAGATGATCGAGAACGTGGTCGGCGTGATGGGTCTGCCGCTCGGTCTCGGCCTCAACTTTCTCGTCAACGGCAAGGATCATGTAGTGCCGCTGGTGGTGGAGGAACCCTCGATCGTCGCGGCGTTGTCCTCGGCTGCCAAGCTAGTGCGTGCGTCTGGCGGGTTCACGACCCGCAGCACCGAACCGATCCTGATCGGACAGGTCCAGATCGTCGACATCGACAATTCCGCGGCGGCGCAGGCCACGCTGTTGCACCGCAAGCAGGAAATCCTCGATCTCGCCAACAGCCTGCACCCCAAGATGGTCGCGCGTGGTGGCGGCGCCAAGGACATTGAAGTACGCATCCATCCGGCTGCCGACGGGCGACGCGACATGGTGGTGCTGCACCTGCTGGTCAACACCTGCGACGCGATGGGCGCCAATATGGTCAACACCATGTGCGAAGGCGTGGCGCCGCTGGTGGAAGGCATCACCGGCGGCAAGGTGTTCCTGCGAATCCTTTCCAACCTCACCGACCGCGCCTTGGTATGGGCCAAGGCGGTAATCCCGATCAAGCTGCTCGCGGGCAACGGCTACGACGGCGAACAGGTTCGCGACGGCATCATCCTCGCCAACGATCTGGCGGTGGTCGATCCGTATCGCGCAGCCACCCACAACAAGGGCATCATGAACGGCGTAGACGCGGTCGCGCTCGCCACAGGCAATGACTGGCGCGCGCTGGAGGCTGCCGCGCACGCCTACGCCGCTCGCGGCGAGCACTACACCTCGTTGACGCGCTGGTACAAGGACGACACGGGCAACCTCGTGGGAAACATCGAGATGCCGATGAAGGTCGGCACGGTGGGCGGCAGCCTGCAGACCAACGCAACGGTGGCATTGAACCTGCGCCTGCTGAAGGTTGCTTCGGCGCGCGAACTCGCCGAGATCATTGGCACGGTCGGTCTGGCACAGAACTTCTCCGCACTGCGCGCGCTGGTCACCGACGGCATCCAGCAAGGCCACATGACGCTGCACGCACGTTCGGTCGCCGTGACCGCCGGCGCCACCCCTGAAATTTTCGAGACAGTGGTCGAGCGTCTGCTCGACAGCGGCGAAATCAAAGTCTGGAAAGCCAAGGAGATCATCGCCGAGGTCAAGGATCAGGCACAGCCCGAGGCGGCCACCGTCGCGCACGGCTTCGAACCGGTGGACGATGCCGAATACGCAACCGGCTATGGCAAAGCCATCCTGCTCGGGGAACACGCGGTGGTATACGGCCGCCACGCGATCGCGGTGCCGGTACCAATGGCAATCCGCGCACGCGCCGAAGAATCGAAGGAAGGCACCTCGCTGATCATTCCGCGCTGGGGCGTCGAGCAACGCCTTCACCCCGGCAGCAAGCATCCGGGTTCGTTGCTGCAATCGCTCGAGCTGATCCTGCAAAAGCTCGAACTCACGGACCGCCCCCTGCGAATCCAGGTCTACCCCAGCCTTCCGCGTGCAAACGGTTTGGGCGGTTCGGCCGCACTCGCGGTAGCCGTGATCCGCGCACTCGATCGTCACTGCGAACTGGGTCTCACCGACCAGCAGATCTGTGCATTGTCGTACGAGTGCGAGCGCGTCGCGCACGGCACACCTTCGGGCATCGACAACACCGTCGCGACCTACGGCCAGCCGCTGCTTTTCCAGCGCGGCGAACCGCCCGTGGTCGAGCCTTTGCACTTCGCCAAGCCGCTGCCGATGGTAATCGGCCTCTCCGGCGTGGAAAGCCTGACCGCACGGACCGTCGGGCGTGTGCGCGAAGCATGGCAACGCAACCGGAAACTCTACGAGCGCATCTTCGACGAGATCGATTCGCTGGCGATGCAAGGCATCAAGGCGTTGGAGGCTTGGGACTTGCAGCAATTCGGTGAACTGATGAACATCTGTCAGGGCCAACTCAACGCGTTGCAGGTGTCGAGCTGGGAGCTGGAAGAGATGATCCAGGTCGCGCGTGCCAATGGTGCGCTTGGCGCCAAGCTCACCGGTGGTGGCGGCGGCGGCGCGATGATTGCGTTGTGCCCTGACGAACCCGGCAAGGTGGTGCGCGCCCTGCAACAGGCCGGCTATCAGGCGATGGAGACGAACATTGGCTGAGCACGATGACAACCGGGTAGTGTCGTTCGATTCCGAACGATTGATCCTGGTAGACGCGGCCGACCGCGAGATCGGCCATGCCAGCAAGGCCGACGCGCATGCCGGCAAAGGCATCCTGCACCGCGCGTTCTCGCTGTTCGTCTTCAATTCAGGTGGCGAATTGCTGCTGCAACAACGCGCTACCAGCAAACCACTGTGGCCGGGCTATTGGGCCAACAGCTGCTGCAGCCATCCGCGCGGCGGCGAGGACATGGACTCCGCAACCCAGCGCCGCCTGCGCGAGGAACTCGGCTTCATCTGCCCGCTCGAATTCGTCTACAAGTTTCAGTACCACGCCGAATACGGCGACGCCGGCTCGGAAACGGAGTTGTGCTGGGTTTACATCGGCATTTCCGACGCGCCGGTGCGGGTCAACGATACCGAAATCGCTGCCTGGCGCTACGTCAAACCGGGTATGCTGGATCGCGAGATCGTGGGAACGCCCGACCGTTTCACGCCGTGGCTGAAAATGGAATGGCAGCGGCTGCGCGATGAATTCGTCGATCGTCTGCCCGGCGTTGGCGCACCGCCGCCCTCCCGCCGCCAGCGCGAAGCTTGAACAGAGGTGCCCTCACCAACCCGACAGGAATCAATTCGCCAGTACCAGCCAGTCTTGCCTACGGCGTGATCCGGGCAACGTACCGTCTCAACGCCACGTTGACACGTGCACGAGCATCCTCCAAGGCAGGTTGACCGGCGAGTGAATTTCGCGGGTTCAACACGACGCCCATGCGCCGCGAGGAGGCAACGATGTCCATTCCTGTCCGCCAACAACTCAAGGTCGCCACTTACATCATAGGCCGCAAGCTGCGTGGCGTGAAACGCTACCCGCTGACGCTGATGCTGGAACCGCTTTTCCAGTGCAACCTGGCATGCCCGGGTTGCGGCAAGATCGACTACGACTCGCACATCCTGAAACAACGGCTCTCGGCCGAGGAATGCCTTGCCGCGGTCGACGAATGTGGCGCGCCGATGGTGTCGATCCCCGGCGGAGAGCCGATGATCCACAAGGAAATCAAGCAGATCGTCGAAGGCATCATCGCGCGCGGCAAGTACGTGTACCTGTGCACCAACGCGATCCTGCTCGAGAAGAAGCTCGACCTGTTCACCCCTTCCGATCACCTGACGTTTTCGGTGCATCTGGATGGCATGCGCGAACGCCACGACGAGAGCGTCGGCCGCGAGGGAATTTTCGATATCGCGGTGTCGGCGATCCGTGCCGCCAAAAGACGCGGCTTTCGAGTCAACATCAACACTACCTTGTTCACTACCGCCAAGCCGGACGAAGTCGCCGAGTTCTTCGACTTCGCAACCAATGATCTCGAGGTCGACGGCATCACGGTGTCGCCCGGTTACCACTACGAACATGCGCCGCGCCAGGATGTGTTCATGGGTCGCCGCGAGTCCAAGGAACTGTTCCGCAATATCTTCAGACGCAAAGAGCAGAGACACAGCAAGTGGCCGTTGTCGCATTCCAGTTTGTTCCTCGATTTCGTGTGCGGCAACCAGGGTTACCAGTGCACGGCATGGAGCATGCCATGCCGCAACGTGTTTGGCTGGCAAAAGCCGTGCTACCTGCTTGTGGACGAGGGTTACGAACCGACCTTCCATGCGCTGATGGAAAACACCAAGTGGGACAACTACGGCGTCGGTCGCAACCCGAAATGCGCGAACTGCATGGCCCATTGCGGTTTCGAGGGCACCGCCGCGGACGACGCATTCATGCATCCGCTGAAGGCGTTCCTGGTCAGTATGCGCGGGCCGAAGTTGACAGGCGCCTTCGCACCCGATCCGCCGATCCTGTACGACACGCCGGAACCCAACCAGCGACACCCGCACAGCGACGTTTCCATCGCGCACTTCGGCGGTATCCGGCACTGACCTGCCCCGCCTGCGCGCGCGAGATCGGCACATGTTGACTCTCGCCGCCGTCACGCTCGCGCTGTGGCTCACATTGCTGCTCATGCCATGGCAGGCATGGCGGTGCCGCGAGCGGCTGGAACCGGCCGCCAGCGACGCCCCTCCCGAACCGGATTTCACCGTGCTGATACCGGCGCGCAACGAAGCGGCGGTGATCGGCAAAACGCTCGCGGCACTTTGCGCGTGCGCGTCGGACGTGCCCGTTGTTGTCATCGACGACCAGTCGACCGATGCGACATCGGCCATTGCGCGCAGCAGCGGCCTGATGCACCTGACGCTCGTTGACGGTACGCCGCCGCCCGCCGGATGGACCGGAAAACTCTGGGCTCTGGAGCAAGGCCTGCAACATGTCGCCACACCATGGGTGCTGCTGCTGGATGCCGATATCCGGCTCGCGCCAGGAATGCTCGCGGCGCTGCAAGACAAGGCCGACGAAGGTTATGCGTTGGCGTCGGTATGCGCCGAGCCTTGCTGGGAAGGCGCTGCTGCGCGCTGGCTGCTGCCGGCTTTCGTGTATTTCTTCAAACTGCTGTATCCGTTCGCACTGGCCAACCGCCAAGGCAACCGGGTCGCCGCCGCCGCGGGCGGGGTCATCCTGATCCAGCGCCAGGCGCTTGCCGACGCCGGGGGCTTCGACGCATGGCGCGATGCAATCATTGACGATTGCACGCTGGCCGCGCACGTGAAACGCTCCGGGCATCGCTGCTGGATCGGACTGACCCACGGCGCGGTCAGCCTGCGACGCTCGGGCCTCGGCGACATCGTGCACATGGTGGCGCGCACCGCGTTCGTGCAATTGCGCGAATCGGTCCTGCTTACACTGGCCGCGTCGGCGCTTCTGATTCTGGCCTTCTGGATTCCCGTTCTCGCCGTCGCGTTCGGCGCGAGCCACGGCGTGCGCGTGTTGGGCGTGCTGGCGTTTCTTGCGATGCTCATCGGGTATCTGCCCACGCTGATGTATTATCGCCGCAACCCTCTCGCTGGGTTGTTGCTGCCGTTGGTGGCGACACTCTTTCTCGTAACGACTTGGTATTCGGCCTGGCGCGCACTGACTGGCATACGCTCGGTATGGAAAGGTCGCCGCTACCAGCGCGGAGCTGGTTGAATGGAATACCGCGCGACGCAAACACCCAACGACGACACGCCACAGACATGGTTGCCGGAAGCGAACCAGTTCGCTCACCCGTTCGCCACCTGGCTGCTGGAACTCGGCTTCGACCTCTACCTGTGTACGGTGTATCGGCGCGAGCGACGGTTTCCTCAGAATTTCCGGATGGCACCGGGAACCATGATCGCGTCGAATCATCAGCGCGACGTGGATGGACCGATGCTTGGCAATGCACTGGTGCGTCGGCACGGGCTACGGTTTCAGTCGCCGCTGCCTTTCTTCGCAACGAGGGAGGATCTGTTCCAGCCCGGCATCCTGGCCCGCCTGACCGTGCATTGGCCCGCACCGGTCTCGGCTGTGCTCGGTCACATACCGCTGCGATGGTTCTTCTCGCTGGCGCGGACCGAACCGATGCGCCGCACGCGCGAGTTCACCCTCGGTGACGCCCTGCGCGCTCTGGTCGAAGCGGACCTCGGCGATCGCGACGCGGCATCCGTGCTGAATGCCCGTGGAAGCCGGGAGACCGGGATCGTTCCGGGGGGAATTTCCGTGCGCAACCTGCTACGGCGCCGGGAACCCAGCTTGGAATCATGGTGGGGCCTGCGTCGGCTTGCGCCATCCGCGCGGGCAGCGATCAGCGCGGATTTCCGCGCTACGGTGCAGCGCCAGCTCGCGCATTTCGCGCGGCGCCTGGATCAGGGCCACTGCGTCTATTTCGCACCTGAAGGCGGCATCTCGACGGACGGCCACTTCGCGCGCGTCCGGGCCGGTTTTTATCGGCTCAACCACTTGGCCCGCACGGCGCCATGGATCCAGCCGCTGGCGCTCGGTTACGACACGCTGGCGCCGGGGCGGTCTCGGGTCGTGCTTGGAATCGGCGAGAAATTCCGCGTGGATGTCGGCGCGAGTCGGCGCGAGTTCGACGCCAGCTTGCGCCGGGCGGTGCTGGACATCGTTCCAATCACGCCAAGCCATCTGCTGGCGCGATTCCTGCTGCACGGGCCACGGACGTTCGCGCTCGATGACCTCACCGGGTGGCTGTTGCGCAACCGCGACTCGCTGGCCAAGAACGGCGTCACGCTCGACCCGTTGCTTGAATGCGTTCCAATCGATCACCTTGCCAAACACCGCTTGCGCTGGCTCGCACGCAAGCGGCTGGTCGTGCGCGACGGGACAGGCTTTAGGAACGTCTGTCCTCGCGACGCAGCGCCCGGATGGCACAAAGCGGCCAACATCATCCGTTATCTCGACAACGGCCTCGCGGACGCCGTACCCGAGATCGAGCGACTCTCGCCATGCTGAAGAAAATCCTCTCAAAGCTGCGACCAGTGCTCAAGCCTCAGGTGATTCTTCCCGTGTTGCTTGCGGCCGCACTGCTGGTATTCGCCCTCAATCTCGGCCACGTAAGTAAAGTGGTGTCCCGTCTCACGAAGCTGCCCCTCTGGGTGCTTGGCATCTCTCTCGCCTGCGCGGCAACCTATCTGGGCTGCAAGGCAGTGCAACTTCGACTCATGTTGACCCGGGTCGGCGTGCGCATCCCGTCGCAGCCGTTCTGGCTTGCGTTCGGGGTCGGCGAACTCACGGTTACGCTGCCACTCGGGCTGTTTTCCCAGAACTGGGTGTTGTCAGCATCGCGACGGATACATGTCGGACGCAGTTCCGCCGCGACCGTGATGATGTTGCTGGTCGAGATTGCCACGGTATTCCTGTTTCTCGCAATCGTCGGCTTACCCGGCTGGGACGATGTCCGCTGGGCTGCCATGGCATTGCTGGTGCTGTTCGTGCTGGTCGTGGCGGGGGCGGTGTTGTTCGAGGACAAGGCCCGCAAATTCGCCGGGCGGGCGCATCGCGAGTGGCTGAAAAAGGCGGCACAAGGCGGCGTCGAGATGCTGGACGGTTTGCGCAAGCTGTGCACGCCATGGACGATCGCGGTCAGCCTGGTTCTGGCCGCCGTATATCTGGGTGCGCTGACCGTCGCGTTCTGGCTTGTCGGACGCGGCATGCAGGTGCAGCACCTGGATTATCTTGCGGCCGCGACGATCTACACGTTCTCGCTCGCTGTTATCCTTGTAGGCGGCGGCATATTCAGCCAGATCGGTACCGTCGAGTTGCTGGGAATGTTCGTCGCACGAGCATGGGGCATCGGTTATACCGATGGGCTCGCAATGATGCTGGGATTTCGAATTGTGTGGACAGGCGCCATTTGGCTGCTGTGCCTGCCGATCGTCGCATCGACATGGCGCGAAATGCCTTCATCCGGCGAGAACGGGTCAGGCGATCGCCGCAAGAAAGTTCCCGACTGACGCCGTGGTATCCATGCTCGGCACGCCGGCGGCGGCGCGTGCACGTTCAAGGTCGCGCGGGATGTCGAGATGCTTCTGCTCGATCGACCACACGTGACCACTTTCGCGATGGAATTTCGCCAGGTACTCCTGCTCGCTCTGGCCGGGCGTCGCCACGAACAGCGCCTTGCGGCCCAGTCCGGCGAGTTCCATCAACGTGGTGTAGCCCGAACGCGTCATCACCAGTTTCGCCCGATTGAGCATCTCGGCTTGGCGCTTGCGATCGAGATAGCTGTACACCGTCGCACCGGCGATTTCACGGCACTCGCCGTCGTCATGGGGGCGCCCCAACGTCACCACGACGTTTCCGGACAACCGCGGCAACGACTGCAACACCAGTTTTTCCAACAAGCCACGCTGCGGTTCGATGCCCGACACGGAAAAAAACACGTCGATGTCCTGTTCAACGTCCATCCCTGGCACGCTCGACAACGGCCCGATGTACGCCAGCCTGCCTTCGCCCCAGTCGAATACCGGATCGTGTCCCAGCCAGCCCGACAATCCACCGCTTGCGTCGATGTCGGGGATCAAAACCTTCGTGAAACCCTTCAGAAGGTCGCGCTGGCCGCGCTCGACAATACGCTCGGTGAAGCGGCTGAGAAACGGCACGCGCTGGTGGATCGAATGGAAAATGCAGTAACTCGGCACTTCGGCGGACCACACGCCGAAGCGGCTGTCAGACACCACGCAATCGAAGTGTCTTTCCGCGACCAATTTCTCGGTCTCCCGATGCTCGCGCCGGTACCCGGCCAGCACCCAAGGCATCGCCGCGGTCATGCGCAGGTAAAAGATCACAGGGTAACGGCTGAACGGTGCGGGCGTGTCGCGAAAGGGATAATACCCACAGGCATCGCCGAGTTCCGACTGCAGCAACCGCATGCCCGGCCCGGGCTGCATAAGGATCGTCACCTCGTCGCCACGTGCAAGCAACGCGCGAATCAGGCCGAGGCTGCGGGTCGCGTGCCCGAGACCCCAGTGATAGACGCCGTACAGGATTCGTCGCCCCATGCATGTTTTCCTTCGGCCTGGTCTTCAAGTGCGGCGTGGAGAATGCTTGCATGCGAGATGTCTATGCGGCGCGAAGAGCACAGCGCACGATGAATCGTGCGAAAATCCCGAACTCGGCCCCGTGGCACAATTGGATAGCGCGCACCCCTCCTAAGGGTGAGGTTGTGGGTTCGAACCCCGCCGGGGCCGCCATTTTTACCAGTACTGCGCAGCATCCTCATCGAGGACCGCGTGGTCGGGGAGCTTTCCCCTGCTTCGGGTCGGCACTCGTTTTCGTCGTATGAAAACACCTTTCGCTGCCGATAATTTCGAGCAAGTGCGGTCACCTACCCGCGTCTCGGGCGAGCCATGCTTTTCGAGTGGGCCAAGGCGTGGATCAGCGAAGCCGCGTGGTCAACGAAGGGTCGAGGCTACCGAGGAATGCATCGACCTTCGTGGTGTAATCAGACGGCAAGCCGAGCTGGTTATTGATTTCGCTGTGACGCAAGTCTTCCGGCAGGACTTCGACTCGCGAGCCAAGCGACGTGGCCTTGTCCGCAAACCTCCCGGCTTGCGAACAGGAATCCCTGCGAAGCGACGAACACACCGCCAGGAATGGCGCGATGCGCGAGTGCAATTGCACAGTCGGTGACGCCGCGGTCCAGACTGCCTGATCGTTGCCAAAGGCTTCGTCGTACAAACGCAAATGCGGCGCCGCCATGATCGAAGCGACATCGTACGCGGCACCGTCCAGCGCCACCGTGCCGAGCCATGGCAGCGCGCCCTGGTCAGTCGCCAGCGCAGGTTCGGCGCTGATCAACGCGACCAGCTGCGCCCCGGCGGAATGGCCCATCAACACGAACTTGCTGCCATCTCCGCCCCACTCGTCTGCATGCCGCTGCGCGAACGCGAGCGCATGCGCAACGTCACGCGCTTGCTGCAATGGCGTTGCCAGCGGCAGCAACGGGTAGTTCGTGGAGATCACAACGATGCCACGCGGCACCCAGTGAACGATCTTGTTTTGCACGACCCCGCGCGCAGCCTTGTCGCCACGACGCCAGCCACCGCCGTGGACCATGAAGATCACCGGCGCATGGCTCGCGTGCGCCGGTGCGTAAACATCGAAAGTTTCCAACGCTCCACGACCATAATGCACATCGCGGATTACCCGGGTGCCGGCGGGTAATCCGGATGGATCCATGCGACCCTCGTTTCCCGGCTGCGCATGACGCGAAAGGCGCGAGGGCCAAGTACTCTGCGCAGCACAGAGCCCGGGCAGTAGGAACGCAATGCACACGAGTAATGCGAACCATGGTTTGCGTGGGTCCATGGCCAGTCAACGCGCACACCGCTGAACGGTTGACGTGGCGCGACAGAGGCTCGGTCGATCGACGTCCGCTGCTACAATGGCAAGTTGATTTGCCGATACCCGCGCTGTGCGGCTTCAGGAGCAATCATGTCCCACGCCATTCTTTCCGCACTCGGCATTGCCGAAGCCAACGCAGGCACATTTCTCGGCAACGGCGAGTGGTCGAAAACCACGGACACCGGGGTGCTGGAGCCTGTAAATCCCGCCACTGGGGAGACGTTGGCAAAGGTCCATGCGACCAGCGATGCCGACTATGAAGCGGTCGTCGCCAACGCGCGGAAAGTGTTCGAGACTTGGCGCGCCACGCCAGCGCCACGGCGCGGCGAAGCGGTCCGGTTGTGCGCGCAGGCGTTGCGTGAACACAAGGACGCGCTGGGCTCGCTGGTAGCGCTGGAGATGGGCAAGATAAAGCCCGAAGGCGACGGCGAAGTTCAGGAGATGATCGACATCGCTGATTTCGCGGTCGGACAATCGCGCATGTTGTACGGCCTGACCATGCACTCCGAGCGCCCGGGCCACCGCATGTACGAACAGTGGCAACCGCTGGGCCTGGTCGGCATCATCAGCGCATTCAACTTTCCGGTGGCCGTCTGGGCGTGGAACGCCATGCTTGCGGCGGCTTGCGGCAACATCAGTATCTGGAAGCCGTCGCCCAAGACGCCATTGTCGGCGATCGCAAGTGTTCGGATTTGCAACAAGGCACTCCAGGCCGCCGGTTTTCCCGACATCTTCTACCTCATCAACGATGCCGGCAGCGAGCTTGCGCAGAAGTTCGTGGACGACAAGCGCATTCCACTGATCAGCTTCACCGGATCCACCAAGGTCGGCCGTCATGTCGGCGAACGTGTCGCTACGCGCATGGGGCGGTCGCTGCTGGAACTGGGTGGCAACAACGCGATCATCCTGGACCGCTCCGCCGACCTGAAGCTGGCGATTCCCGCGATCGTATTCGGCGCGGTCGGCACCGCAGGCCAACGCTGCACCAGCACGCGCCGGTTGTTCGTGCACGAGTCGATCATCGACGACGTAATGGACAAGCTGCGCCATGCTTACCAACAGGTCGAGAGGAAAATCGGCGACCCGACCAAGGCAGATACCCTGATGGGTCCGCTCAACAGCCCTGCAGCGGTCAAACAGTTTGCGGCGGCGGTAAAGACCGCCAAGGCCAGCGGCGCGCGCATCGTCAGCGGTGGCTCGGTGCTCGAGCGAGACGGCAATTTCGTCGAACCGACGATCATCACCGGCGTCAGGAATTCCGACGAGATCGTGCAGACCGAGACCTTCGCGCCGATTCTCTACGTGATGCCGTTCAAGACACTCGATGATGCGATCGCAATGCAGAACGATGTTCCGCAGGGCCTGTCGAGCGCAATTTTCACCCAGAGCCTGAAGTCCGCCGAACAATACCTTTCGTCCAATGGTTCGGACTGCGGCATCGCCAACGTCAACATCGGCACCTCCGGTGCCGAGATTGGCGGCGCCTTCGGTGGTGAGAAGGAAACCGGTGGTGGGCGCGAATCCGGGTCAGATGCCTGGAAGGCATACATGCGCCGTCAGACCAACACCATCAACTGGTCGGATGCGTTGCCGCTGGCGCAAGGCATCAAATTCGACCTGTGAGCGGCCGCACAGCCACTGCGCTCCGCAGCCTGTGACGCTTTGCAATCCGCAGACGTGATGCTGGAACCTGTGCTATGAGCGCATTCTTCGAGTTCACCGATTACCGCGTTGCCATCGCCGGTGGGAGCCGCGGTATCGGTCGAGCGATCGCACTCGGCTTCCTCGATGCCGGCGCCAGCGTGTCGGTCTGCGCGCGCGGTCGGGATGGCCTGGACGCGCTGAAAAAGGATGCCGGCGCGAATTCGACACGGTTGCACCTGCAGCAGTGCGATCTGGCCATAACCGGACAGATCGAAGCCTGGATCGAAGCAGCCGTCAAAGCAATGAACGGCATGGATGTGCTGGTCAACAATGCCACCGGTTATGGCTTCGCCGAAAACGACGAATCGTGGCTGGCCGATTTCAATATCGATCTGATGGCTGCGGTTCGCGCCTCGCGCTGGGCCGTCCCGCACCTGAAAAGATCGAAATATGCCTGCATCCTGCACACCAGTTCGATCGGCTCGCTGCGTCCGCGCGAGATGGGGCCACCCTACGCCGCGATGAAGGCCGCGCTCAACCACTACACCCGCACACAGGCGCTGATACTCGCCAAACACCGGATCCGCGTGAACGCCGTCGCCCCCGGTTCGACCGAATTTCCAGGTGGCGTCTGGGATCGCTGCAAGCACGAGAGGCCCGAGCAATACGAACAGGTGCTTGCGACGATCCCGTTCGACCGCTACGGCACGCCAGAGGAAGTGGCGAACCTCGCGTTGTTCCTCGCATCGCCGCTTGCGAGCTGGATCACCGGCCAGATCATGGTGGTGGATGGTGGGCAATCCCTGCGCTTTTGAAGAATCGGCCTTGCGCCGCTTCCACCCGCGCCATGCGAACATAGTCGGCATGCATCGGTGACAGAAGCCATGAATACGATATACCCGCGTACCAGCTCGCTGGCGGTCGTCAGCTTGGTCTTTGGAGTCCTCGCCTACTTCTTTCTGCCCGGCGTCGGCGCGCTGGTCGCAGTCATCTGCGGTCATTCAGCGCGTTCGGAAATCCGCCGCGCTCCGCCCGGCACGATCGAGGGTGACGGGATAGCGCTGGCTGGCCTGATCCTGGGCTGGATCCAGTTGGCGTGTGCCATCGTCGCGATCGGAGTTGCCATCCTCATCCTCGTAGGTGCAATTGCCTTCCGCGGGTTCCATTGACCTGATGTATGCGACGCTGCGCCCGCTGCTGTTCTCACTGGAAGCCGAAGCCGCGCACGGCCTGACGTTGTACGCGTTGGGCGTCGCACAACGCAGCAATTTGATGCGCTTCGTTGCGCAGCCACCCCCTACGGAATTGCCAGTACGCGCGTTCGGGATCGACTTCCGCAACCCGGTCGGACTCGCCGCGGGACTGGACAAAAATGGCGCGCACATCGATGCGCTGGGCGCACTCGGCTTCGGATTCATCGAGATCGGCACGATCACCCCGCGCCCGCAACCCGGCAATCCTAAGCCGCGCCTGTTCCGTTTGCCCAGACACGAGGCGCTCATCAACAGGATGGGGTTCAACAACGATGGTGTCGACGCGCTGGTGCGCAATGTCGAGCAGACAACATGGAGGGGCGTCCTCGGCATCAACATCGGCAAGAACAAGGACACGCCCAACGAACGCGCCGTCGACGATTACCTCGCCTGCTTCGAGCGCGTTTATCCGCTCGCGAGCTACGTCACCGTCAACGTGTCTTCACCGAACACACCCGGGTTGCGCGAATTGCAGCAGGGTGACCCACTGCGTCGCTTGATCGGCGCCCTGACCGATGCGCGCGAGAAGTTGGCCACTTTGCACGGCGCACGCAAACCCCTGCTGCTGAAGATCGCGCCCGATCTCGCTGATGCCGCGATGGACGCGATCGCCGGGGTGCTCGAAGGGTCCGGTATCGACGGCCTGATCTGTACCAATACCACGACCGATCACGGCGCCGTTGCGGGCGAACCCTCCGCCAACGAAGCGGGCGGACTGTCCGGCAAGCCGTTGTTCGAACCATCGACGGCGGTCCTGCGAGGGATGTCACAGCGTCTCGATGCCAAACTGCCGCTGGTCGGCGTGGGCGGCGTGCTGACGGGCAGCGACGCCGCCGACAAAGTTTCCGCCGGCGCGACACTGGTGCAAGTCTATTCGGGGCTGATCTACCGAGGCCCCTGGTTGTTGACCGAGTGCGTAGACGAAATCCGGCGGCAGCACGGGGAAGCGCATGCCGAATGACCGCGCCGGCTCCGGCCAAAAGGTCGGTTTCACGCTCACCGAAAATGCTTCGCTGCTCCACCGCAACACACTGCGCGTGGATGCGCAGGCGGCGTGGCTGGCCGAAGTCCACGACGCTGCGACGGTCCCGGAACTGCTGGCCCACACTGCCCTGTGCAGCAGGCCGCCATTGCTCCTCGGCGAAGGCTCGAATGTGCTGTTCGTGGATGACTACCCCGGCACGATCGTAAGCATGCGGACTCGCGGCGTCGAAGTGCTGGACGAGGATGAAACCGCCACGCACATCCGCGTTGCCGCAGGCGAGCACTGGGACGATTTCGTGCGCTGGACGCTCACGCACGGTCACGCGGGTCTCGAAAACCTGATCCTGATCCCCGGCAGTGTCGGCGCTGCGCCGATGCAAAACATCGGCGCCTACGGTGTCGAGGTTGGCGAGTTCGTCGAATCCGTCGACGCATTCGATCTGCAGGAACGCCGCCCGGTCCGCTTCGACAACCCGCAATGCGATTTTGCTTACCGCGATTCGGTATTCAAACGCCACCCGGACCGCTGGCTGATAACCGCAATGATCGTACGCCTGCCGCGCGCACGCGTGCCGCGGACCGATTATGCGGGCCTCGCGGACGAACTCGCACGAATGGGCGTCGCGCATTCCGCTCCGATCCACATCGCCGAGGCGGTAATCGCCCTGCGTACCCGCAAGCTGCCCGATCCCGCCGTGATCGGCAACGCCGGCAGCTTCTTCAAGAACCCGGTCGTGGCCACGTCGCAGGCCGAGGCGATTCGCGCCGCACACCCGCAACTGCCTTGCTGGCCAGCCCCGGACAACACCACGAAGTTGTCTGCGGCATGGCTTATCGAGAGCTGTGGATTCAAGGGCTTGCGTGAAGGTGATGCCGGCATTTCAAACCGCCATGCACTGGTACTGGTCAACCACGGCGACGCCACCGGCGCGCAACTCTGGGCACTCGCGCAGCGGGTGCGCGACGGCGTGCGCGAACGCTTCGGCGCGGTGCTGGAGCCCGAGCCGCGTATCATCGGCCACCGCGCATGATTGCGGGGGTGCGGCAAAATGTCGCAGCCCCCGCCACGGACCGGTGCGGGAGCGATAATGCCGGATCATGGAGCTTCGGAACGAGCGATGGTGGACGGTTTTCGTCATGGCCACGGCGCTTGTTCTCTGCAGCGGCATCGCACGCGCCCATGCCATCGCAGGCCAGCGGCTGTTTCCGTCGACGCTCAACTTCGACGATCCGGGAATCGGCGCCGAATTGCCACTGGTATTCAGCCACATCCGCGTCGACGGCGTCGTCCAGAACGACTTCGACTGGTCGGTCACCAAGCCGATCACGCCCGATTTTTCACTGACCGCCGAAACCGATTACCTCGGAGCCACCGGTGACGGCATGCCGGCGATCCATGGCTGGAACAACCTGACGGTTGGCGGCGTGTGGCAGGTTTACCGGATTGCCGACACGGAATCGATTGGATCGTTCTCCATCAACTACACCTCCGAGTACACCGGCAGCCGCGCGGTACGTGACGATTTTTCGACGTGGTCACCCGGATTCGACTTCGGCCAGGGTTTCGGCAATGCACACGCGAATTGGCTGCGGCCGTTCGCGGTGACCGGCGCCGTCGCGGTGGACTTCCCGACGGACGCCAGCATACCGCGCATGCTGGACTGGGGCCTGTCGCTGCAATACAGCATCCCCTACCTGCAGAACTTCGTGAAATACGCTGGCATCAAGGCACCCTTCAACAACATGATCCCGATCATCGAATTGCCGATGCAGACCTGCCTCGATCTTGGCTGCCGCGGCCAGACCACCGGTTATGTGGCGCCCGGCGTGATCTGGCTTGGCCATTACTTCCAATGGGGTGCCGAGTTGCTGTTGCCGGCGAATCGCCGCACCGGCAACTCTGTCGGCTTCATGCTCGGATTCGATTTCTATCTGGACGACCTCGCGCCACATGGCTTCGGCGCGCCGGTGTTCCGCTGATCGGAGGCAATATCATGCATACAAGCGCTTGCATCACCGCGGTGATTTTCACGCTCGTCATCGCGCCAGCGGCGTGGGCACACGCTTTCCCAGACAACTCCTCGCCACACGTCGGCGCGACGCTGAGCACGGCACCGCAACAGGTAAAGGTATGGTTCGACGGGGAGATAGAGCCGGTATTCTCGACCCTGACCGTCAAGAACGCGGCCGGGAAACAGGTCAGCGACGGCAAGGGCAAGGTCGACGCCTCCAACCATGCTCTGCTGGAAACGCCACTGCCCGCGTCATTGCCGCATGGCGAGTACACGGTTTACTGGAGCGTGATCGCGCACGACGGTCACCATACCGCCGGCCATTTCGCCTTCACGGTGAAGTAAGGGAATCGCCACGCCCATCTCGATCGCCCTCAGCGCATTCGATATCTTCACGTTGATCGGCCTGATCGGCGCGTTGGCGTGTGGCTTGGCCGTGTTGCCGAAGGGTGCTGATCGCGCGTTGACACATGCAACTACACGTTTCCTCGGAATCGCGATCACGCTGGCGACGTTGGCGGCCCTCGGAATCCTGCTGTCACGAACGCTGGAAATGAACGGCGGCGCGTGGGCCACGTTGTTTTCCAATATGTGGCCGGCGCTCACCGTTACCCACTTCGGTCATGTATGGCTGTGGCGCATTCCGGCGCTGGCGATGCTGTGGCTGGCGTGGGGATGGAGCCGGCGCCGCCCCGGCCATGCCTGGACCGGATGGCTGATGGTGCTTGCAATTGCAGCCATCGCCTTGACCCGCAGCGAGACCGGTCATCCCGCCGACCATGGCGACTTCACGATCGCGGTCTGGGTCGACTGGGCACACATCCTTGCGGCTGGAACCTGGGTCGGCAGCCTGTTTGGAATGTCGCTCGCGGTGTTTCCGAAACTGCTGCGTCGGGCTGATCGCCCGCTCGAGCAAAGCGCGGAGATCTTTCAACGGCTTTCGACACTCTCCGGTGCCGCACTCGCGGTGCTGCTGGCTTGCGGCATCTACAACGCGATTCAACAACTCGGCAGTTTCGCCGCACTCTGGACCTCGCAATACGGCATCATCCTCGACATCAAACTAGCGATCGTGCTGACGATGATCGCGATAGGCGCGCACAACCGGTACAGCAAACTCCCGCGCCTGCGACGGGCCGCCGGGCTCCCTGCCGGGCCGTCATGGGCCGAGAGGCTGTTTCGCAATGGCCTGCAAAACACGGCGCGGCACGACCGCGAACGCATCATCGGTGCCTGCGCCCGTGCGGTACTGCTGGAAAGCGTCCTCGGATTTGCCGTGATCGGCGCGACCGCAGCGCTCATACATGCGACGCCACCCGCCGACATTCGTGTCATGTCGCATGGCACTTCGGCAACCTCCCCATCAGGGTCCGGAGGGGATATGCCATAGGTGGCATTGAGGTGACTGTAGTGCCCGGATAACATCGCCCTGTTAACCGTGTCGTGATAGCCGGGGACGCGGCGATCTTTCACACCACACCATGGGAACCCTCAATGAATAGTCACGGAAAGCTCACCCAGCTCGCGCTTGGCATTTTGCTCGGCATCGGCCTCGCGGCTGGCGGCGTGCAAACCGCCCTCGCGGTGGATGCACCTGCCGCGGTTGCAGCTGCACAGAACGAAAATGTGTTGCGCGCCACCCTCGACAACGGTTTGCGCGTGGTAATCGTGCACGACACGCTGGCCCCGATGGTGACCACCCAGATCACCTACCTCGCGGGCAGTTACGAGACTCCGAAGGGCTTTCCCGGTACCGCCCATGCACTGGAACACATGATGTTCCGCAACAGCCAGGGCATGACCGGCGCGCAGCTGAACGAAATGACCGGCAAGATGGGCGCGGAGAACAATGCATTCACCACCAATGATGCAACGCAATTCTTCTTCGTCGCGCCGTCGCAATACACAGCCATGCTGCTGCACATCGAGTCGATCCGCATGCGTGGCGCACAGCTTACCGACAAGGATTGGGGTCTTGAAAAAGGCGCGATCGAGCAGGAAGTTTCGCGAGACATTTCCGACCCCGGCTATCTCGCGTTCGCGCAAGCCGAGAAAATGATGTATGCCGGTACCGGTTACGCCGAGGATGCGCTTGGTTCGCGGCCGACCTTTGACAAGACCACCGGCGCGATCCTGCAGAAGTTCTACAACGACTGGTATGTGCCCAACAACGCGATTCTGGTAATCGTCGGCGACGTCGATCCGCAAGCCACGTTGGCCAAGGTCAAGGATTTGTTCGGGGCGATCCCGAAAGGCATTGTCCCCACGCGGATACCTTTGAAACTCGAATCCTTCAAGCCGCAGACGATCGCCAAGACCACGCCGGACGCGACGGGCACGGTGCAGTTCATGTACCGGATGCCGGGTCAACAATCAAAAGACTACGCTGCGATGCAGGTGCTGATGGACGTGCTCAACAACGCCCGCAGTTCGCTCTCCGACCTCGCCGCACAAGGCAAGGTGTTATCGGCCGACGCGGGCTCGGAGCCGTTCGTGCACGGCGGCATCGGTGTCGTCGAGGCGGGCTTTCCCAACGGTGGCGACAGCAAGCAGACCGTTTCCTATCTGGACGGGGTGATCAACGATCTGCTGAAGAACGGCGTGCCCGCGGATCTCGTCGAAGCCGCCAAGCGCCAGGAACGAGCACAGTTCGAGTTCAGCAAGAACAGTGCGATGGAGCTTGCCGAGACATGGTCGCAGGCGCTGGCATGGCAGGGTTTGAACTCGCCACAGGAAGCCCTCGACCAGATCCTCGCGGTTACCCCAGAGGACGTCGATCGCGTCGCACGCGAATACCTGAAGCCTGACCAGCGCATTACCGTTGTGCTGACACCCAACCCGAATGGCAAGCGCCCGCCCAACAGCCAGGGCTTCGGGGGCACCGAATCGTTCGCCAGCAATGACAAGCTGGATGCGCCGTTGCCGGAATGGGCGACAAAGCAGCTCGCGAAACTGGAAATGCCACACTGGACGCTCGATCCGGTGAAGTTGCAACTCGCCAACGGCATCACCTTGATCGTCCAGCCAGAAACGATCAGCAAGACGGTCACCGTGGTAGGTCATGTGGACAGCAACGAGGATCTGCAGGCTCCAAAGGGGCAGGAAGGTGTCGACGATCTGCTCGGCTCGCTGTTCGACTACGGCACCACCACGCTGGATCGCGCTGCATTCCACAAGGCGCTGGACGAAATCGCGGCGACAGAGTCTGGCGGCAGCGACTTCAAGCTTGCGGTGCCGAGCGAAAACTTCGGCAAGGGCATGCAACTGCTGGCCGACAACGAGCTGCATCCGGCACTCCCGCAAAAGGCTTTCGGGGTGCAGCAAAAGACGCTGGCTCGCACGCTGGCCGGAGAACTGCAATCGCCGCGCTACAAAATGATGCGCGCGCTGGACAAGGGCCTGCTGCCGGCTGGCGACCCGGATTTGCGCGAAGCTACGCCAAAAACGGTGGATGGTCTGACACTGAAAGGCGTCAAGGACTACTTTGCGCAGGTCTATCGTCCGGATATGACCACGATCGTGGTGGTTGGCGATGTCACCCCGGCCGAGGCGAAAGAGGAGGTCGAGAAAGCCTTCGGTAGCTGGAAGGCGACGGGACCGAAACCCGATGTCATTCCAAAACCTGTCCCGTTGAATCCTGCCGTTTACACGGTGGTGCCCAACGCCTACGCGTCGCAGGACCAGGTGCTGATGGGCCAGATGCTTGACCTGAATATCCACAACCCCGATCGCTACGCATTGCAACTGGGCAACGAAGTGCTCGGCGGCAATGGCTTTGCCTCACGCCTGATGGTCGATATCCGCGTCAAGCACGGCTATGCCTATGGTGCCGGGTCCGGCCTCAACTTCGACCGCTCGCGCTCGATATTCTATGTACGCTACGGCAGCGACGCGGACAAGGTGAAGCCGGTCGATCAATTGGTCCTGAAGAACCTCGACGAGATGCGCAACACCCCGGTCAAGGCCGACGAACTCACCAATGCCAAGCAGGCGCGGATCCGCGGGATCCCGGTGGCGGTTTCGAGTGTGAACCAGATCGCCCGCTCCCTGCTCAACTGGAGCTACAAGGGCGAACCGCTCAATGAGCCGATGGTAGCCGCAAAGCACTACCTGAACCTCACCGCGGAACAGGTGCAGGATGCATTCAAGAAGTATGTCCAGCCCGCGCATCTGGTACAGGTGGTACAGGGTCCCGCACCGAAGCAGCACTGACTGTTCGTTGCGTGCACGGTATTAGGGTCCGCGCAACGCGGGCCGTATTGGTCACAAGAACGAAGCCCGGCGCGAGCCGGGCTTCGTTCGTCAGGCACCGCTGCCGGGCCGCGCGGCAAGGTAATGCCGCTCGCCGCTGATCGGGTCGAAGTACACGGCAGTCATCAAGCCGGTTTCCGGATCGACGAAGCGCTCGCCGGTGTCGGTCCAACCCGGATCGGGCCTGCTTGCACCCACAGGTTTGTAACGCCAGCGTTCGATGGCAAGGCCGACAATCAGGAACAGACCGCCGATCACGAGTTGCGGCAGGAATACCGCCATCACCCCGCCGACGAGCAGCGCGATCGCCGCCATCAGCAGCAACAACGCACCAATTACGTACAGCGCTATCGCCAGCATGACGGGTCAGGCTTTCCCGATCACCACCGCCGTACCGTAGGCGACGATTTCACTCATGGTCTGGCCAATCTCGGACGAATCGAAGCGCATCATCACGACCGCGTTCGCGCCCATCGCCTGCGCGTTCTGCACCATGCGGTCGGTGGCGTGGCGGCGCGCCTCTTCCAGCATCTGGGTGTATTCGTTGATCTCGCCACCGACAATCGAACGCAGGCCGGCCATCACGTTGCCACCAAGTCCGCGGCTGCGCACCACAAGGCCGAACACCTGACCCTTGGTCTCGGTGATCTTGTACCCTGCAACATATTCACTCGTCACGATGATCATGCGCACACCCTCCTCCAATTGATCGAATCAACGCCGTGAACCGGCCAGCAACTGCAGCAGTTGGATGTAGAGCCACACCAGTGTCACCATCAAGCCGAACGCGCAGTACCACTCCATGTATTTCGGCGCGCCCTGCGCGGTGCCGCGCTCGATCATGTCGAAATCCAGCACCAGGTTCAGCGCCGCGACGCACACAAACAACACGCTGAAGAGGATGCCGACCGTGCCGGTCCCGTTGACGAACGACAGGTTGTAATGGGTAAACGCGCTGAGTCCCCACTGGACAAGATACAGAAGCAAAACGCCGCCGGTGGCAGCCACCACGCCCATCCGGAACTTCTGGGTTACCTTGATGATGCCGCTGCGGTAGAGAAACAGCATCACCGCCAGCACGCCCACCGATGCCAGCACCGCCTGCAACACGATGCCGTGATACTGCACCTCGAACATCGCCGAGATCGCGCCGAGAAACGTGCCTTCCGCAATCGCGTACAACGGCGCAGTCACCGGCGTCCAGTTCGGCTTGAATGCGCAAACCATGGCAAGGATGAGGCCGACGATCAGGCCGCCCCACATGAACGGCGACATCGCGGACATTCCGGTTGCGAGACCGCCGGACTGCACCGCCAACGTGAATTGATGCCAAGTCCAACTGCCAGTAATCAATATCAACGCCAGCAGCAGACCGGTACGCGCGAGCGTACCATTCAAGGTCATCGGCTCGCCCGTCGCGGGCAAATTCTGGAAGACCTTGTCGCGCAGGACAGGGTTGCTGGAACGCAGGGCCATGGGATTTCTCACTCGATCAGATGGAAGTGGTCGGCAGTCGCCGGCAGGGTTGCAATTCTAGCGTACACCTGCGCCGCCAGACCGGCGGCCACCGTGCATCAGACCGCTCGCCGGTCCGCAGGTTCCGGGCGATCGGGTCTTCAGGCCACACGTGTGAAGCCGTCCGCACTCCATCCTTCGGAGCCCACGCCGTGGTGCACGGTGAACAGCCCGTCCGGATCGTAACGCTGCTTCACCGCCCGCAAGCGCGAGTAGTTCGACCCCCAGAACGCGCGCTGCCAGTCCTCAAGAAAATAGTCGCTTTCAGAAACGTAGGAACCGGCGTCGGGAACGAGCTTGTACAGCGCACTCATCATCCGCGCATTGGCGGCCGCGTCGCGACGACCGCCCTTCACGTCCGGCTCGTGCCCTTGAATGCCGGGGAAGGCAGGCCCTTCCCCGCTGCCGGTGATGACCAGCGCGAACGCTCCCAGCATTTGCGGGCTAGTTGCGGTGTCGCGCGCCGCTGCAATGGCGCTGGCTCGTCCTCCTGCCAACCCCTTGTTGAAGTGCAAGGCAAAACCACAGTGCCGGCTGGCCGAGAACAACGCATCAGCCAAATCCTTGCGACGATCGCTTTCGAGCAACGATGCCGGCAGCCACGCAGAACCATAGCCGTGGAGAACTTGTCCGGATTGACCCGCATCGCCTGCCCACACGATGTTGTCAAGCGGCGCGTTCGGACGCGAATCGGCCACCACTGCTCCGGGTATCTTCCGCAATACCTCCGGATCCCATATCGCGCGTGCAGGAATTGCCAAGACCTGCAGCGGCGCCGTGATCTTGTAATCCTTCGGTGACGCCTGCACGAAATCGAGGAACGGTTTCCACACGGCTTCGGCCTGTTGCTTGTCCAATCCCTGAAAGTCCATGCTGACGCGGAAATGATTCTTCGGAGCGAAGTGAGCCTGTTCGCCCCAGTGCGGATTGAACAGGTTGCCGCGATAGAAATCGATGAAGCGCGCGAGCAGCCGACGATAGGCGTCGTCGGAGTTCGATTCGACGGTGAGGTTCACCACACCGAAAAAATTCGGCAACTCGTGCGTGCGCAACGTCAATCGTGTGATCACGCCGAAGCTGCCGCCTCCGCCGCCCTTCAATGCCCAGAACAGATCGGGATCGTTGCCGGCATTGACGATGCGGATTTTTCCGTCCGCCGTCACGACTTCGGCTTCCAGCAGATTCGCGGCCGCAGTGCCGTACTGCTTCGACCAACTGCCGAAGCCGCCGCTGCTGACCAGGCCCGCAACACCGACCGTCAAACAACCACCACCCTGAACGTAACGCCCGCCCCTGGTCGTGACCGCATCGTAGGTGTGCGCCCAGATCTGGCCAGCGCCTATGCTGACGGCTGGTTGTGGGGACATTTTTCCAGCGCAGTTCTGCGGCACGAACGCATCGTGCATCGTGATGTCATCCATGTGATGGGTCCAGACCAGCAATGAGTCTGGTGCATCGGACGTCCCCTGATAGCTGTGCCCCGTGCCCTTCACCGTCAGCCTCAGCCGGTGCCCGTGCGCAAAGCTCACCGCTGCGGCGACATCGTCAGCCGTTTTCGCCGCGACTGCATACGCACTGGGCTTCGACGTCCACGCATCCACCCAGCCCGATGTCTGGGTCAGATTGGCGTGATCGAGGATGTAATAAGGGTTTCTGATCGCCGCGAAGAAGTCGGCACACGCCTTGCCGGAAGGATCGGCGCGGCACGCGGCAAGAGGGTCGGAAAGTTTCATCAGGCGTCCACCGACCTGCGCGTTCAAGCCGTCCCACTCGGCAGGGGAAGGCCACCCGCCCTCGCCCGGCCGCACCCGCCGCAACGTTCGTACCGCGGCTGCGGCCTTGGCCCACGCCGCTTCCGGCAAGTTGGCGATCAAGGCTCCAAACAATGGAGCACCGGCCATCCACTTCAGCAACGCGCGCCGCTTCATCGTGCTGCCCTTCGACTACGAGACGGCGCAGGATACACCTGCCGACGATGGGGCAACGTGCCTTCGCGCTTCAGGTGACGGTCGTCACCCGTCGGCGTGTTCCGGTGGCCGCACGTCCGGCAGGAATACTGCAAGCAACCCCAGTAAAGGCAGAAACGCGCACACCCTATACACGAACACGATGCCGAAATGATCCGCTATCACACCAAGTACGGCGGCGCCTATGCCGCCGAGGCCGAAACTGAAACCGTAAAACATGCCGGACACCATGCCGATGCGGTGCGTCAGCATGTCCTGCGCATAAACGATGATGGCCGGAAACGCCGAAGCCAGTATCAGGCCGATCACGACGCTCAGGCCCACCGTCCAGCCCAGACCCACGTAGGGAAGCAACAGCGTGAACGGCGCGCAGCCGAGAATCGAGAACCAGATTACCCGCTTGCGGCCGATGCGGTCGCCGATCGGGCCGCCGATCAAGGTGCCCCCCGCAACCGCGAACAGGAACACGCCCAGCAGATACGCCGCATTGTGTGGCGACACGCCAAAGTGCTTGATGAGATAAAACTCGTAGTAGCTGCTGATGCTCGCAAGATAGAAAAACTTCGAGAACATCAAGGCCAGAAGCACACCGATCGTGTGGCGTACGACTTTCGCGGGAAACAGCGGCTTGTCGTCTGGCCGCCGTTTGCTTACGCGTTCGTCGATGTGGTGGCTGTACCAACGGCTGACCTGCGACAACACGATAATCGCAAGCAGCGCGGCCAACCCGAACCAGCCGACATGCGAACGCCCGAACCGCAGTACGATTGCCGCGGCCAGCATCGGGCCCAAAGCCTGCCCCACGTTGCCGCCGATCTGGAACACCGACTGCGCAAGTCCGTACTTCCCGCCCGAAGCCATCCGCGCCACCCGCGAGGACTCCGGGTGGAACACCGACGAACCGCAACCGATCAGCGCGACTGACAGCAACAGTAGCGGGTACGTGGGCGCCCACGAAAGCAGCAGCAGCCCGCTCAAGGTGAAACACATCCCCACCGGCAACGAATACGGCAGCGGATGTTTGTCGGTGACTATCCCGACCACCGGCTGCAGCAGCGAGGCGGTCAACTGGAAGGTCAGCGTGATCGCGCCTATCTGGAAAAAAGTCAGGTCGAAGCTGCCCTTGAGCAACGGGTAGATCGCGACGATCACAGACTGCATCATGTCGTTCAAGACATGCACGAAACTGACCGCCCCGAGCAGGCTGTAGCGGGTCCCGGATACCTTCACGGCCGCTGGTACTGCGGTCACCGCTACCGGCTCTGCGCCGGCTTCGACTGCCGGGTGTTCTGCACCGTGGATGATGTCGTTCATGCAAGCCGTCTTGCCGCTTCGATGATTGCCGCCTCGTCGGGCAATACCAGCAGCGCCGCGCCGGCAAGCGGCGTGTAGGTGTCGGCGCCCACAACGCGTTCGAGCGGGATTGCGCCGAAGCCAGCTTCGACGATCGCCGTGATGATGCCCTCGCCCACGCCCGCACTCTTGCGGCCCTCGTCGACAACCAGGATGCGCTGGGCCGTCTTGGCATGCTGCGCAATGAACCCGTCATTGAGCGGCACCAGCCAGCGCAAATCGACGACGCGTGCTTGCCACTTGTGTTTCTTTTCGATCGCGCGCGCGGCGCGCAAGCTCATCGGCACGCCGTTGCCGAAGGTGAAGATCACGAGATCCCCAGCCTTCTCGTTGTAGACACGCCCTTCACCCAACGGCATCGCCTGATCCGGCGCGGGATACTCGAACTGCCACTGTCCATCGCCGTGCTCGTACAGGTCCTTGGTCATGTACAGCGCGATCGGTTCGAGGCACGCGCACACACGGCCGTCGACTTTGCACAACGCCGCCAGCGTACGCAGCATCGTCGCGGCATCGTCGCCGCGCGACGGACAACCCACCACCAGTCCGGGGATGTCGCGCAAGGCGGCGATCGAGTTGTCGTTGTGGAAATGGCCGCCGAAACCTTTCTGGTAACCGAGTGACGCGATCCGTACCAGCAGCGGGTTGCGGTACTGATCGTTGGAGAAAAACTGCAGCGATGCTGCTTCGCCGCGGATCTGGTCGCAGGCGTTGTGGAAATACGCGAGGTACTGGATCTCTGGGACCGGCAGCATCCCCATGTTGGCGTAACCCTGCGCCAAGCCGAGGATCGTCGTTTCGTCCAGCAGAGTGTTGAAGACACGTGCGCCCTTGAACGCCTTGTAGAGTCCACGCGTCAGCGTGTACACCCCGCCCTTCTGCGCGACGTCCTCGCCGAACACCAGCGACTCCGGATACTTCGCCAACAGGTCATGCAACGCCGCGTTGATCTGCAACGCGAGATGCCGGGGCGGCTGCCTTTCCGGAAGTTTGTCGCCACCGCCGAACACCGCGACGCGTTTGTCCATGAAGTCCGCACGCGAGGCTTCCTTCGCCACGGCCTTCGGCGTGTACGGCGCCAGTGGCGCCATCACGTCCTCCAGTTTCGTGAGCTTCGGGCGGCGGTCGGCCGCCTCGGCGGCTGCGAAACAACGCTTGCGTATCGCCTCATATTCTTCGAGCAATGATTGCTTCGAGTACAGCCCCGACTCGAGGCCGATCGCCGCCGAGCGTAGCAGCGGATCGGTCGCTTCCAGCGCCATCAGTTCCTCGAAACTGCGCCATTCGATCTCGAAGTCGGTACCGCCGTGACCGGTAAGCCGCGTGGTTCTCAAATGCAGGAACGTCGGACGACGGGTGCTGCGGCAATGCTCGACCGCACGCCGCACCTCGGCGTAGCCTTCCGCCAGATCGAGGCCGTCGGCGAAGAAATAATCGAGATTCTTGCGATCCAGGAAATTGTTGGCGACCCATCCCGAAGGCGTCTTCACCGAGATACCGATGCCATTGTCTTCGCATACAAACAGCACGGGCGCCGGCAACCGTTGGTATGCCGTGTACGCCGCCGCGTTGAACGCGACCTGCGCAGTGGCGTGGTTGCTCGAGGCATCGCCGAACGAACAGATCACGACGGAGTCCTTCGGCACGGGCAGTTCGTGTCCGATGCGCGGCGCCTGTTCGATCGCGACGGCTGTACCGAACGCCTTCGGCAGATGCGAAGCGATCGTGGAGGTCTGCGGCAGCACCCACAGCGCTTTGGAACCCCATACCTTGTGGCGCCCGCCCGAAGCCGGATCCTCCTTGCTGGCCGCAAAGCTCAACGCCGAATCCATTACCGGATCCATGCCCGGCAACTTGCGAAAGCGTTCGGCCATGAACGCGCCGGAACGGTAATGCAGGAACGCCGGGTCGGTGTGGCGCGTCAGCCGTGCCACCATCGCATTGCCTTCGTGGCCCGAGGAACCGATGGTGTAGAACACCTTGTTCTGCACGCGCAACACGCGCGCCATTAGATCGAGGTGCCGCGAGATCAGTTGCGATTCGAACAGCTCGCGGAAGCCTCGCGCATCGAGTCCGCTGCCGGGCAACACCGGTGCGTCGTCGCGCGGCGCAGGCAACGCCTTTCCGTCCCACGCCCGCACGAACACGACGAAGTTCTGGTCGACGATTTCGGCGCGGTTGAAGCCCTTGTGCCGGGCCGGGATGGGGGTCTTGATTGCGTTCATGTCGTTGCGAAAGTCAATGTACTTGGCGCGCGTACCATTGCTCGCGGGACTGGGCCCAGATTTCGATGGGATCCTTGTCGTACGGTGGTGGCATCCGTCCCGGCCCGCGCTTGCGCGAGCCCAGTCTGCGTGCAACCTCCTGTGAAGCGGCGTTGTCCGGTGCTATGCAATGGATGATCTCCTTCCATCCCAACACCTCGAAGGCCCAATTCGTCGCGGCCATGGCGGCTTCGGTCGCGTAGCCCTGCCCCCATGCGTGCCGCGCCGGCGTCCAGCCGATCTCGTCGCCCGGCCAGCCTTCCGGATGCAGCGGTCCGACGCGGCCAATCCAGCGCGAGCTCTTCTTTTCGATCACCGAGAATGCGTTGAAACCCTGGACGTGCCAAGCTCCGACCGAACCCAGAAAACGTTTCCATGCTTCGAGCCGAGGATGCACACCACCTAGGTGCAGCATCACCTGCTCATCTGCTGCCACCCCAGCCCAGCCTTCGAAATCCTCGCGACGCGGCGGGCGCAGGATCAATCGCGCCGTTTCCAGCGTCGGGCCAAGTGATGGCACATCACCTGCCATTCGACGCTATTTGCCGGCTGGCTGGTACGCGCAGTCGGGCGCGGCGGACGCGATATCGGGGATGTTCGGGCTGTAGCACTTGTACGTCACTCCCTTCTTGCCCTGCTTGTCGGTCACAACCGACGGTACCAACTGGATGATGCCGTCTGCGACGCCCACGGCCGGGGTCAAGTAAACATTGATCACGCCACCCCGACTGACCAGGATCGCGCTGATCTCATTGCTGCCAAGCTGGTTGGCAGCGGCGACGTGCGCGTCCGCGTTGCTCGATGGCGGCGTGGGGTTGGACAACATGGCGTTGGCGACGCCCATCTTGACCAGAGCCAGCCGCAGCGAAGTCAATGCGAGATGTATCGAATTGGCGTTGACCGCGGCCATCGCGCAGCCCGAGGCCAGCAACATGCCCAAGGCCAATCCGGCAAGTACCTTGTTGCGAAGTTTCATGCAGCACTCCTCAAAAATGGGTAGCCACGAATTGTGCGAAGCACATTGTGCGCGGCACGATTGAATCGGATCAAAACGCGTTGATGCCTGTCAGTTCGCGCCCGACCACCAGTTGATGGACGGTCTGGGTACCTTCGTAGGTCACCACCGATTCCAGGTTTAACGCGTGGCGGATCGCGACGTGCTCGGTCGTGATCCCGGCACCCCCCAGGATGTCGCGGCACTCACGTGCGATGTCCAGCGCCATCCGCACGTTGTTCCACTTGGCCAGCGAAATCTGTGTCGTGTGCAACTGCCCGGCATCCTTGAGGCGGCCCAACCGCAGCGCCAGAAGCTGTGCCGTGGTAATGCGTCGGGCGATGTCGGCCAGCCGCAACTGGATCGCCTGATTGGCAGCCAGCGGACGCTTGAACAATACGCGTTCCTGCGCATAGTCCAGCACCTCCTTGAGGCAGGCCTGCGCCGCGCCGATCGGCCCCCAACTGATCCCGAAACGCGCGGAATCGAGGCAGCTCAGCGGACCGCGCAAACCCTTCACGTTGGGCAACATCGCGCTGTCAGGCACCCGAACGTCGTCGAGGAACAGCGCACTGGTCACCGACGCACGCAGGCTCATCTTCTTGTGGACTTCCTGCGCTGCGAAACCCTTGGTATCGGCCGGAACCAGGAAACCGCGGACGCCGTCGTCGGTTTTCGCCCACACCAACGCAACGTGCGCCAGGTTGCCGTTGGTGATCCACATCTTGGAACCGTTGATCACCCAATCGCCGCCATCTTTCCTGGCAACCGTTTTCATGTTGCCGGGGTCGGAGCCGCCATGCGGTTCGGTCAGCCCGAAACAACCGATCACCTCGCCGGCCGCCATCTTGGGCAGGTATTCGCGCTTCTGCTGCTCGCTGCCGAAAGCAAAAATCGGGTACATCACCAGCGACGACTGCACCGAGGCGAAGCTGCGCAAGCCGGAATCGCCGCGTTCGAGTTCCTGGCAAATCAGGCCGTAGCTGACCGCGTTCATGCCGGCGCCACCGTATTCCTCGGGAATCGCGGCGCCGAGCAGACCCAGTCCCGCAACTTCCGGAATCAGCTCGGTGGGGAAACGTGCCTGGTCAAAGCAGTCGCCGATGATCGACAACACCTTGTCGTCGACGAAGCGCGCAACCGAATCCTGCACCATGCGCTCCTCGTCGGAGAGCAATGCACGGACGTCGTACAGGTCGAGAGGGTCGAGGCGAGTAGCCATGCAGGGGTTCCGGATCACGTGGTCAGCCCCGCCATTGTAGCGATACGGCACCGATCACGTCTCCCGCTGCCCGCACCGGTACCCGCGCACGCCGCGCCCATCGGTAACACTTTTTTGACACCAGGTTTCGGATAGCACAACACGCTGCCGTTCAGGCGCCTTCGTTCAGCGCAGTTCCAGTTTTGGGGTGGTCAACTGACGCCATCAGTGACCAAGGGAGCTTCCGGGTGTCCATCCTGCGTCTGTATTTTCGCGTGCTCGGCCTCCTAGCGCCCGAGCGCGTACTCGCCACCACGCTGTCCATCGCGAATCTCGCGTTGGCCGGGGTGTTGTTTCTCGAACCGATGCTGTTCGGCCATGTGATCGACGCCATGAGCAAGCCGGGGCGGCACGTGTGGTTGCTGGTCTCGGCGTGGGCGCTGATCGGCTTCATCGGCGTCGTGGTCGGGGCACTGGTGTCGCTGTACGCCGACCGCATGGCGCATCGACGCCGGATGGGCGCGATTCGTGGGTTCTTCGAGCACACCATCGAATTGCCGCTCGCGTTCCACGCAAGGCAACACACCGGCAAGCTGCTCCGTGTCATGCAAATCGGCGCGGACAACCTGTTCTCGCTGTGGCTCGGTTTCTTTCGCGAACATCTGACCACGCTGCTGGCAATCGTGGTGATGGTGCCGATCGCGCTGGTCATCAACTGGAAACTGGCGCTGCTGATGATCGCACTGCTGGCCTGCTTTGCAATCTTCAATGCCATCGCGATACGCCGCACCCAACAGGCGCAGGAGCGCGTACAGGATTATCACAACCTGATTTCCACCCGCGCGGGCGACGTGCTGGGCAACGTTACGGTAGTGCAAAGCTTCACCCGCACCCACGACGAGGTGCGCGGAATGAAGCAATTGATGGCGCAAGCGCTGGCTGCGCAATATCCGGTGCTGAATGGGTGGGCCACCCTCTCGGTCTTCTCGCGCGCCGCCAGCACACTGTCGGTGGTGGCGATCTTCGCACTCGGCGTGGCCCTGCATGCGCGCGGCGAGATCAGCATCGGTGGCATAGTCAGCTTCGTTGGATTCTCGCTCATGCTGATCGGCCGGCTGGAGCAATTCGCAACGTTCATCTCCAACCTGTTCTTCCAGTCGCAAGTGCTGCGCGACTTTTTCGCCATACTCGACACCCGCCCGGCGGTGACCGAAGCTGCCGCCGCGCGCCCGTTGCCGCGCGTTCGCGGCGAAGTGGCATTCGAGCACGTCGACTTCGGGTACCAGCCGGGCCGACAGGCGCTGCACGACCTGCATTTCCACGTGGCAGCCGGCAGCAAGATCGCGGTGGTCGGCCCGACCGGCGCGGGCAAGACCACCGCGCTCAGCCTGCTGTACCGCGCGGCCGATCCGACGCGGGGCCGCATCACGGTGGATGGCACCGACATCCGCACCGCGACACTGGAATCGCTGCGGCGAAACGTGGCAGTCGTGTTCCAGGAGCCCGGCCTGCTCCACCGCAGCATCGAAGATAACCTCAAGATCGGCGATCCACTCGCCGATGCCGAAATGATCGAAGCCGCTGCGCAGGCGGCGCAGGCACATGCCTTCATTGTCGAGAAACCGGAGGCCTACGCGACGCCGGTGAGCGAACGCGGCCGCTCACTCTCCGGCGGCGAGCGTCAACGCCTGGCGATCGCGCGCGCGATGCTGAAAAACGCGCCGATCCTCGTCCTGGACGAGGCCACCAGCGCACTCGACAACGCCACCGAGGCGCGCATCCAGAAAGCGATGGATGCGCTTTGCCGCAACCGCACCACATTCATCATCGCGCACAGGCTGACCACGGTACGCAACGCCGACCTGATCCTGGTGCTCGATCATGGCCGCCTCGTCGAGCAGGGCCGTTACGAGGAACTGATCCAGCGCAACGGCCTGTTCGCGCGACTGGCACACCAAGACGAGTTCACCCCGGATCGGCCGCTTCACGTCGTGTCGCCGCCCCTGCACGAGGCTGCATGAGACGGCATCACGCGAATCCCCCGCTCAGGATTTTCCGGGTGGATTGGACACCCCATGCGGCACGTGTCCGGTCGCGACGTGGCGGCGGGCGGATTCCACGTTGATCGGGGAATCATCGAAAAACAGGTCGGCGCCAAACGCTTCCAGGAACGGACCCTTGTCGCGGCCGCCGAGGAACAGCGCCTCGTCGATGCGCACGCCCCAGCGCCGCAGGGTCAGGATCACGCGTTTGTGTGCGGGCGCCGAACGCGCGGTGACCAGTGCGGTACGAATCGGCGAGTTCTCCGCAGGGAACGCCGCCTGCAGGCGATGCAGGGCGGCGAGGAAACCGCGAAACGGTCCGCCAGAGAGCGGCTCGTCCCAGCGCTCGGATTCGTTGCGATGGAAGGCTTCGATGCCCTGCTCCTGCGACACCCGCTCGGATTCGTCGCTGAAAATGACCGCGTCGCCGTCGAACGCGATCCGCAACTGCTGTGGATGGATGTCGCGGCTCTCCGACGGCAGGATTGTCGCCGCCGCGACGCCCGATTGCAGCGCGCGTGCCACATTTTCGGCATTCGCCGACAGGAACAGGTCCACCCCGAACGGGGCGATGTATTCGCTGGTCGCCTCGCCAGATGTAAACGCCGCGCGCGTGATTGCCAAACCATGGTGCTGGATCGAGTTGAAGATGCGCAGCCCCGTGTCGCCCGAATTTCGCGACAACAGGATCACTTCCACGTATGGCACGTCTGGCTCCGGCCGGTTCAGCGCCAGCAACTTCTTTACTACCGGAAACGCCACGCCTGGCTGAAGCACATCGTTCTCATGGGCGATCTGGTAGGCGCGGTAAGTCTCCAGACCTTCCCGCTCGAACAGCGCATGCGATTCGGTCAGGTCGAACAGCGCGCGCGAGGAAATCGCGACGACCAGATTGTCGTCCCGCGTCGCCGTCTCGTCGTGCGGTGTGGGAGCATTCACACGCGCAGTCTATCGCGCGAACGGGACCTTGCCGTACCCAACCCCTCAGGCCCACAACGGACGCGACAACTCCACCAGCCCCCAAGCCATCAATGCACTGACAGGCAGGGTGAGGATCCACGACCACACCATGCGCTCGACCACGGTCCAGCGCACCGCGTTGAAGCGCTTGGCGGCGCCGACGCCCATGATCGACGACGACACCACGTGGGTGGTCGAGACGGGCAGCCCGAACACGGACGCGACGATGATCACCGCGGCGGAACTCGTTTCCGCAGCGAAGCCATTGATCGGGTGCAGCTTGACCATCTTGTGCCCAAGGGTCTTGATGATGCGCCAACCGCCACCGGCAGTACCCGCCGCCATCACCAGCGCGCACAGCACCTTCACCCACACCGGAATCAGGAAATGACCGCCCACGTCGGAGATGCGCAGGAAGTGCAGCCACGCCGGCAGGTGATCGAAGTTGTGAGCGGCGGTAGCGCTGGCAAGCGCCAATGCGATGATTCCCATCGTCTTCTGGGCGTCGTTCATCCCATGCGACACCCCCATCGCCGCGGCCGAGAACAGCTGCGCCCTGCCGAAGAAAGCATTCACGAACGGCGTGCGTCCGAAACGACGCAAAAACCCCGTGCGCTTGCAGAACCAGGCAAACAGCGCCAGCAGCAGTCCCATCACCGCGATGCCGAGCACGAAACCGGCGACGGGCGAGACCACCATCGGCACGATTACCTTGGGGATCACGCCGCCGCCGCGCCACCAGTGGCCCGGATCGGTTGCCCAGATGATCGCGCGGAAATTGCCGCCGGAAGCGGCGAACGCCGCGCCGCACAGGCCGCCGATCAGCGCATGCGACGACGATGAGGGCAGTCCCAGCCACCATGTGATCAGGTTCCAGATCGTCGCGCCGAGCAAGGCGCAGATCAGTACCTCGGCACCGACCTGCAATACACCGGCATCGATCAGGCCGGATGCGATCGTGAGTGCCACCGCCGAGCCCAGCAGCGCGCCGGCCAGATTGGTCGTCGCCGCCAGCAGCACCGCCTGCCCCGGCGAGAGCACCTTGGTCGCGACCACCGTCGCAATCGAATTGGCGGTGTCGTGGAACCCGTTGATGTAGGTGAATACCAACGCGATCACGATGACGGCGGTGAGGAGGCCGATGCTCATCGCGGCGTTCGAGTTCCCGGCTTCGAGCCGTGAGTCGCGGCTCTCATGAATTCTTCAACACGATCGAATAAATCACATTGCCGACGTCGCGGCATCGATCGACGGCCTTTTCGAGCAACTCGAACAGGTCCTTCGCGAGCATCATCCGGATCGGGTCGTCACTCGCCAGATACAAATCGCGATAGGGTTCCAGCAACATGCGGTCGGCCTCGGACTCCACCGCCTGCAGGCGATCCTGCAGTTTGCGCATGCGGCCGATGCTCATGCCATTGCGCAGCTCGCCCACCATTTCGACCACGCCTTCGGTCGCGCTCATGAGCAAGCTGGCACGCGACACGAAATCGACGCCATCGACGCGTTCGGCGACGATCACATAGCGCTCCGCGAACTTCTCGATCGTCTTGGGGATGCGATACAACGCGGAAGACATCGCCTCGATGTCTTCACGATCGAGGGCCGTGACAAAGGTATTGACCAGCTCCTCGCTGATCTGACCCGCCAGTTCCTTCTCGCGCCGCCGCGCCGCGCGGAAACCATCGAGCAGCATGGGCTCGCCGTGGGCCTCGAGCAATTCCTGCAACGCCTTGGCGCCATCACATGCGGCAACGGCACTGGCTTCCAGAAGGTCGTAGAAACGGTCGCCCTTGCCGAACATCGTCTGCAGCGAAAACATGATGGCTCATCCGGGTGCAGGAACGTGCAAATGGTACATGAGCAGCGTATCGGTCCGAAGTTTCCTCGCGCTTGCTAGACTGCGTGGATGGACCCTCCCGCGCGGCCCCGATGCTGACCGAACTCGGCCTGGTACTGCTGCTGGCGTTGGGCAACGCCTTCTTTGCGCTCGCTGAAATCGCATTGATTGCCGCGCGCAAGAGCCGGCTGCGCTACATGGCGCGGTCGAGCACCCGCGCGCAGATTGCGCTGCGCCTGGCCCAGCACCCCACCCGCTTCCTGTCCACGGTGCAGGTCGGCATCACCCTGATCACGCTGATCACCGGTGCCGCCACCGGCACCGCGATCAGCGCAACGATCCGCCGATGGCTGACCGAATTGGGCATGCCCGCCGCCGCGCACGCATCGCTGCTGATCGGCCTTGTACTTGGCTTCATACTGGTTACCACGATAAACATCACGGTCGGCGAACTGGTGCCCAAGCGCGCGGCGCTGATCGCCCCCGAACGCATCGCGCAGACCGTGGCCTTCCCGATGCAGGTGCTGTCGTGGGTGATGGCGCCATTCGTCTGGGTACTGGACACCCTGTCCGACCTGGTGTTGCGCCTGCTCGGGCTGCACAAGGTCCGCCGCGAAAAAGTGAGCGAGGAAGAGATCCGCATGCTGGTTGCCGAAGGCGCCGAGCAGGGAGTGCTCGATCCGGACGAACGCAACATGGTCAATCGCGTGTTGAGGCTGGGCGATCGCACGGTGGACAGCCTGATGACGCCACGCCCGCGCATCGCCTGGCTGGATGCCGCGGCGCCGCTCGAGGAGAACCTCATGGCGATGCGCGCGACGCCCTATTCGCGCTACCCGGTCTACCGCGCGGGTGAAGATGACGTGCTCGGCGTGCTCGAGGTCAAGCGCCTGCTACAGACGCTGGCGCAGGACCCGCAGGCGGGCGTGGCACCAACCAAACTCGAGCTGTTTCGCAAACTGGCGAAACCACTGTTCGTTCCGGCCACCGCGCGCGCGCTGGATGTGCTCGACGAATTCCGCGACGCAGGGATGCCGTTCGCGCTGGTGGTCGACGAGTACGGCGATATCGAAGGCATCGTCACCGTCAACGACGTGCTGAACGCCGTCGTGGGACGCGCGACCAACGCCGACGGCGCGGCCGCACACGGCGCCTCGGCGGTGCGTCGCGACGATGGAAGCTGGCTGGTCGAAGGTTCGCTTGCCACCGACGATCTGCGGGAGTTGTTGCAACTCGACGAACTGCCCAACGAGAAGGACGGCGACTACTACACCCTTGCAGGCATGATGATCGAGATGCTCGGACACATCCCCGTCGCCGGCGAGAACACCACATGGAACCAGTGGAAATTCGAGATCGCCGACCTTGACGGCGCCCGCATCGACAAGGTGTTGATTACGCCACTCGCGGAAGGCGACGGGACGGCCAGCGCATCCGAAGAGGATGACGGATAGCGGCAAACAGTTGCCCGTCGGACCCGCCGAATTTCAGCAAGCAGCCATTCGGCGGAGAACGACTCAGATACTCTCGAATGCCAACGGTGTCCACCGGGCCTCGCGCCGGCGCCGTCGCATATTGGGGGATTCGGTACCGTAATCCATCAGTTTCGGCGGCGGCAAATCCTGCGGGATTGGACGCATTGCCAAGACGTTCAAGATACCAAACCCTCCCTTCTCACTCCTCATCTGCGCGCCCACATATACACCGCAAAATCGACACAGTAGAAAGTCCGTCGTTCGGCCCGCAAACCGGTAGCGGTGGAGGAGAGCCGCATCCGAGACTTGAAATTCCAGTTCCCCTGCCGGATCCGACGCCGAAATGGCACCATGACTGCGACAGAACGAACACTGACATGCCCGCACTAGCCATTCACCAGGTGTCTGTGCGGTGCGGTATCGGGCAGTGACCGCGCCACAATGGCAGCGGGCCAAGTATTCAGTGGTGGCCATTCCATGCCCCTTATGCGGTCCGGGGTATTAAAAAGCTGGCAGGGAAGGACGGCAGGATTATCACGCGTACGCTGTGCTCCCAAGCCGGCCACGCAGCACGGAGCATCCGAGCGGCAGGCTGCGCCTGGACGAATGTGATTTGTCGCCACCCAGCTTAGTACAATGCGCCAAACCCTCAAAGGTGGATTGCATGCATCGCTCGCGCATCAATGGTTTGCTGATCGATTGCAGGACCGATGATATCGACGCTGCTGCGCAATTTTGGGCGGACGCGCTGGGCCGTACGGTCGATATGGAGCATCCGGGAACCCGCGGCAATTACCGCATGCTGGAGACACCGCCCGATGAGCTCAGCGTGCAGATTCAGCGCGTGGACCACGAAAGCCGCGTGCACATCGATATCGAGACCGATGACATTCCGGCCGAAGTTGCAAGACTCGAAAAACTGGGTGCCGCGGTGGATGAACGCAAGGAGCGCTGGGTGATCATGCGTTCGCCGACGGGCCAGCGTTTTTGCATCGTTCGGGTACAGCGCACGAATTGGCCGAAGAACGCCAATCAGTGGGACTGATATGCGATTGCCACCGATACGTCTTGCCTACCTCCATACACTCTGATCCGGCTTATCCATAACCGCTATTCGCCGTGTCTGCTCAGGGTCACAGGTCGTTCCTTGCGCTCGCGGCGACCGAAATTGGCGCTGTTCGGCCAGGAGGAGTCAATCGCCGCTTTCGTCAAGCCGCCACAGAGCAGTCACTCGATGAACTCACGGCACTCCGCTAACTTCAGCGAGCACGCCACTGTGTGACTCAACCAAAATGGCCTCCGAGATTCCCGGGGCGCTTCAAGCGAAGAACAACGGGTGTAACTTAGCGCATGGTTTTCGACAGAATATTCGTGGCAAGCAGGCATGCATCTCCTGTCAGAGAGCCTGTCGCCGAAACGTCTTCAGGCGAGCGTGGTCCCGGCATTGCGTCGGTGAACCATCACATCACGCCGGCATTTGGAAACCTTTGGTTCGATGTCGTGGCAGTCGCAATCCTATTCGCGGCCTACACCGCGACTCTGTATGTCGCGAATCACCTGCATATAGGCCTTGCCGTGCTCGGGGGGCTCGCCAACACGATTCCGGTGGTGCTGTTCGGCTGCGGTGCCCGGTGGCTGATCGTACGCCACTTGATTGGTCGAAGCAGGCTGCGCCAGGTCGTGGGGCACCTCTGTTTCGGCATTGTTTTTTCGTTACTCGCGCTCTGGCTGCTCATCATTCTTCTGGGCATGATGAGCGACTTGTCGACCGTACATTTCACGGTGGTGCCATTTACAACCCGGGGCAACGCTTGGCAATTGTTGGAAAACGTGACCACGTATGCGGCCATCGCGATGCTTTCCTATATGCAGGTATGGCAGCGCGCAGTATCGACCGTGTCCGAACGGGCACCTCAGGTTGCGGAGAAGCCGCAGCGGCCCAGCGACGTATCGCGCCATTTCATACGGCGAGGGGAAGACATCCTGCCGGTCGACCTGGACCGGATCGTCTGTGTCACCGGCGCCGACGACTATGCCGAGGTTAGTACCCTCGACCAGACCTACCTAGTCAAGGTGACGCTCACCGAGTTCATTCGAGTGCTCGAGCCAGCCAAATTCCTGCGTATCCACCGCTCGTCTATCGTCAATCTGGAGCGCATCAATCGCGCCGAGTCGGCGGGTGGCGGCCGGATGCTCGTGCACATGACCAACGGTCGGACGATTAAGACGAGTCGCGCAGGGTCGCACCTTCTCCGCACCCGCATCATCTGATCACCTTGACCTGACCATTCGCCCCCGAGATGTGTCCATTGGCCGATTTTTCCTCGGCCCGGTGCGCAGCGTCGCTATCCTGCGGCCAAAACGGAGGCCTGACATGTCCTTTATATGCCTGCCCCGCTCCTTGGTGTTCTTCGCCGTTCTCGCCGCCAGCATGCACCCAGGGTCTGCCGCGCCGGCGCCTGTTTCACAGGCTTCGAGGTTCGGAATTGCGGCTCCGACTCGCTCGGCCTCGACGGTTGCGCAGCAGCCGGCTCTGCGGCTGGCACCCGACACCACCGTCGAGACGGCGGCTCCGGCGATGACGAAGCTGGCCTTGGTCTTACTCGCAACCTACCGGGCCAAGGACCGGCAGACCCGGTTGGATGAGCTGTTCAGGCTGCAATCCGTGGCCGACGAACCGGTCGAGGCGCTCAAGACCATCACCGCATTGAGGCACCTGCGCATCGGGCGCCACGCCATGCAGGCCAGTGTTCGCGATCTACAGTTCGCGATCCTGGCCGAGGCCCGCACGAAGGGGCATCTGTCGCAGCAGAGTTTTGCTGCTGCTTTTCACCATGTGGTCGGCCCGCTGGATGACAAGACGTCCGATCTGGTCGTGCGCGAGATTGACGTTAATCCCGTCTATTACCCCTTCGCCCGAAATTTTGCGAATGAATTGAAGGCAACGAAGACCAAGTCGAAGCTTTCGAGTGCCGATGCGCTCGCACTGGTGCGCGCGTATCAACTTTACGATGCGTATCGCATCTTCGCCGAGTATGCAGCGCCCGCGATCAAGGCCGAGAACGATCGGCGCTATACGATGGAGAACGTGCACGTGAAAACCCCCGACGGTGCCAGCATTTCCGCGGTGGTGATCCGTCAACGCCACGTACATGGCAAGCTTCCGGCGTTGCTCAACTTCACGATCTATGCTGATCCCATCTCCAGTCTCAACGAGGCGCGCCGCAGCGCGGCGAATGGCTACGTGGGCGTGGAAGGATATACGCGCGGCAAGTGGCACAGCCCGGACAAGCCCGTCGCCTTCGAGGACGACGGCAAGGATGCCGATGCGGTTATAGACTGGATCGCGCGCCAGCCTTGGAGCGACGGTCGCGTGGGCATGTACGGCGGCAGCTACGAGGGCTTCACCCAGTGGGCAGCAGCCAAGCACTTGCCGAAAGCGCTCAAGGCGCTGATGCCTTCGGTCTCCGCCGCACCCGGCATCGATGTGCCGATGGAAGGCAACGTGTTTCAGACTTTCATCTATTACTGGCCGCTGTACACGCTATCCAACAAGACGCTGGACGATAGGATGCTGACCGATAACGCCCGCTGGCTTCGAATGGAGCTGAGCTGGTATGCGAGCGGCAAGGCCTATCGCGACCTGCCAAAGATCGATGGCACGCCGAATCCGACCTTCGAACGCTGGTTGGATCATCCGTCCTACGATGCGTACTGGCAGGCAATGATTCCGTACCGCAAGGATTTCTCGAAGATCGACATTCCCGTCCTCACCACGACTGGCTATTACGATGGTGGCCAGATCGGCGCGTTCTACTACTATCGTCAGTACCGCAAATACGCACCGCAGGCTGAAGCCTACCTGCTGATCGGGCCCTACGATCACGTCGCCGGCCAGCGCGGTACCATCAGCGAACTGGGCGAACCGCGCGATACTATCGATGGCTACAGGATCGATCCTGTCGCGCAGATCGATCTAGGTACCTTGCGCTATGCATGGTTCAACTACGTGTTCAAGCATGGGCCGAAGCCCGCCATCCTCAGGAACCGCGTCAATTTCGAAGTGATGGGCGCGGACAAGTGGCGGCATGTCTCGTCCATCGCAGCCATGAGCAATAGCAAAAAGCGCTTCTATCTCACGCCGCCGGGGCAAGACGGCCGCCACAGCCTTTCCATTGCGCCCGATGACAAGGCCGTCACGCGGTTGACTGTCGACATGGCCGAGCGCAAGAAACAGGATCCATTCCAGGAATACGGCCAGATAATCGCGCACCATGTCGATGACTGGAATGGGCTCACGTTTGTCAGCGCACCGTTCAACAAGAATGTGCAATTCAACGGCCTGTTCCGCGGTGACTTCAATGTCGTCGCCAACAAGAAGGATTTCGATTTCGAGGTCGATCTCTACGAACAGCGGGTAGACGGCTCCTATTTTCGCCTCTCGTACTACATGGCTCGCGCCAGCTACGTGAAGGACCGTACTACACGTCACCTGCTCACGCCCGGTGCGCACACCCACCTTAGTTTCACCGCCGGGCGCATGACCAGTCGCGAAATCCACAAGGGAAGCCGCCTGGTGATAGTGCTGAGCGTCATCAAAATCCCCTTCGCTCAGATCAACTACGGCACCGGCAAGAACGTGAGCGACGAAAACATCGACGACGCTGGAGCGCCACTCAGACTCAAGTGGTACGGCGACAGCTCTCTAACCGTACCGCTCTGGCAGTAGGAGTGGATCTCTGAAAAGCGGATTTGCGGCTCATCATGATTGGCGTCTGCGTGTGTACCGGGTTGCGTCATTCGGTGGGTTATATTTAACTATCTGAAAATCCACCCAAGCATTGATCGCAGGATCCAGAATCCCGATGCCAATTTAGTTCGATGCATCATTCTAGATTGGTACCTCACACATATAGTGACCAGTACTTGTCGCAGCATCCATCGAACGTTTAGGGTCGCGCTGCGACCGTCGAACCAATGGTCGCAGATCGGCCATGTGCGGACACTTGGGGCTGCGAGTAGACTGCCCGAGAACGGTCATTCCCGGATGCGCTAACTCGGCCGCAAAGCAGCCGCGATAAGAAGGCCTCTGCAAGCCGAAGATGCCTGCTTTCGCATACGCAAACTTCGTCGAGCGCCGAAGTTCACGGGAGCAGAGGAGCGACGGGTGAGAACAAGCTGTGTATGTGGTGCGGTTGGCGTCGCGATCGACACCAAACCTGAGTTCATCAACGACTGCAACTGCAGCCAATACCGCAAGGCTGGCGCCACGTGGGATGCTTCCCGTACTCCTTGGTAACGACATCCGGGAACACTGTGCCTTTCGTGCGCCGCGACAAGAATGCCCCGGCGTCGAGGTTCACTCCTGTGCGAGCTGCGCAACCACGACGCACTTTGTGCTGACGGGGTCGTTCAAAGAACGGAATGGGGCAGCCGATCTAATCGGTGTGAACATGAGATTGTTCGATCCGGATGAACTGCATGGGGTCGAGATTCGGTTCCCGAACGGAAAGGATTGGCTTCGTAAAGGCCCCTATGGTTACCGGCGCGCTGCAATGACAATCAGCGACGCTGCGGCTTGGTGATGCCAGTAGAGTTGCCGGTGGATCACTCTTCGAGACCTCAGGTTCGTATTTGATCGAGCTCGGCCACCGAAAAGACTCCGCTCCCGGCGCCGCGGTTCTTGACGTGGCGGCAAACCCACAATGCGGCCATTCCCATGGCTGCTGTTTCCGCTCTGAGTGGCCGGTGAACGGCGCCCGGGAGTGGCTTCAAGGGGCACGGTCGAGCCGGTGGACATGAGGGGCAAGATGCGGCCAAGACGCGATAATCGCCGCCGCTATCGAGTTGTCCAAGAGCAGCCGTTGGGCGATGACACGGCAGCTTTCCACCTGCGTAAGGTCAAGCGTGTCCCCGCTGGGGACACTCGCATGATCACGCCTCTAAAGAGCGCCGATACGGACCGCGATCGCAACCAGCAACGGCGCCGTTAAGCCGTTGGATAGCGTGACAGGCTGCGCAAAGCGAGATCGAGAGAAATAGGCAAACATGCGGTTTGCCCTCGTCACACTGTGCGTGTCGCTTCCGCTGGCGATACGCGCGATGCGCGACGCGCTGGCGCGAACACCGCGCCCTGCCCCAGCAACAGCAACACGATGACTCCGACGAGCACGTAAAGCAGCGGCATGCGGTCCATCGCGAGTTGCCGCATCATCCAGAAGTTCAGGCCGACCGCGAGGACTGCGCCCACCACCACGCCCGCGCCGGCGATCAACAGGTTCTCGGTCTGGAAGTAGCGCAGGATGTCGGTGCGCGTCGCGCCGAGCGCGCGACGGATGCCGATCTGCTTGCGCCGCTGTCCGACCCAGAAACTGGTCAAGCCCACGATGCCCGCACCGGTGATCACCAGCAGCACCGCGCAGATGATGCCCATCAGGATGGCGGTGCCGCGATCGCTGTCGTAGGCGCGATGGCGTACTTGCGCGAAACTCAGCACGCCGTCCTTCGGATCGATGATGCGCATCCGGCTCTGCGCGTACAGCGCCTTCGGCGCTTCGCGCATCGCGGCGGCCAGTTCGCCGGGCTTGGCTCTCACGATGTAATAGGTGCCGTACGATCCATCTACCCGCCGCGGCCATATCAGCGCCTGATAGGCATACTGTGATGACCACGTATCGACGTCCTGACGCTGCAGGCGCTCGACGACGCCGATGATCGTGGTTGGTGTCGCACCCATCGCGTAGAACGTCTTGCCCAACGCCGAGCCATCCGGGTACAGCTTGTCGGCCAGCGCCTTGGTCACGATCACCACAGGCGGGGTCTGGGTATCACGCGGTTGCAGGGGCGCGATCTCGTCAGCGCGGAAATTGCGCCCGGCGATCAGCTTGAGGCCCAAGGTGTCGAGAAAGTGCTCGTCACCGAAATACACCGTTGCATCGGTGGTCTTTTGCACCTGGTCGGGCTTCATCGTGATGAGATCGTCCCAGCCTCCGCCGTGCAGCGGATAGGAGTTGCTAGCCGTTGCATCGCGCACCGAGGGCAGTTGCCGCAGCGCAGTCAGATCGGCCTGCATCTGCGCGTCCGTCTGCTGCGGGGACATCTGTCCCGCCCACTGGTTGTCGATCACGAACA
>JBOHYR010000096.1:0-18675 GCA_050737995.1 Rhodanobacteraceae bacterium | reverse complement strand
GTGTAGCCCCCACAGGCTTGAGAAGCCGTCTTGTTTTTGACGCTCTTGGCAACCTTGCTGTTGCCGTTGCCGTGGCTGTGAAACCCTCGCACGGTTTGGAGACGCTCTCCGCGGCTCCGCACGAGTGCCGCCGACTGTCGCTTTACTCGCATCCGTTCAGGAGCTTTGCTGGTATACCACCAGCGGCTCTACTGACTTCGCAGCGACCCCCCCTGGAGTCCCGAACCCGATACCGCTCATCGGCGATGAAACTGCCTTGGAGCGGTATCGGGTTCTACCGCCCCCCAAGGGGGGCTGGCCTCCTCGGACTCCGTAAAACTTTCGGCGGCGGTGGAGCAGCCGCCTCGGTTTTCCGTCGCCTCGTTAGCTCCGCTTAGGTTATGAAACACGAGGGCGGAGCCCAGTCTGCGGGCGTCGGCTGCCCTACCCGCCGTGCGAGTAAAAAGTCCCGAGATTGACGACCAGCGATTGAGTCGGGCTATGCCCTGCTGGCGGCGACAAGCGAACCGTACCGCTTGCCACTAGACGGCTTCACAGCGTGCGTGCTGCTGGCTCTGGTGCCGTCGGCCTGCCCGCAGGCAAGCGTCCCTCTCAGGCTTGGCTTAGCCCCATTCATTGCCAAGTGTTCATTACCGCCGTACAGCACTCGGGGCTGTTGGGGTCGGTACGCCAAACCGTGGAGAATGGAGACATCGGGTGTGTTTACTAATCCGAAGGACGAATAGCCACGGCTGGCAGTGAACCCGTGACTGCTGTCAAGTAAGCTTGACACGCTCTCAGATGGTGTGAGATTGGCACTTGGGGTTCGCATATCCCTGTTCTAACCTGAAACCCGATTGACGCAAGTCAGTCGGGTTTCAGGTGTTCAGTGAGCGGAGAGGACAACGAGGCGACGGTTTCGGAACTCGTCTTAGATGGCGGGATGTTGTGAAACGCTTCTGGTGGAAAAGATCCGCAGACCTCGCTGTTTCATCGCTTCCGCTTGTTGCGTGTTCTTCGTTCGTTGCTCCATCCAAGCGGACAGCACGCCGCATAACTCCCCAGCGTCCAACTCGTCGGCTTGGGCGGCAATGACGATGCCGCCTAGCTGGATCTTGCGGTGTGCGTCTTCTCGCCGATGCGTTTCAGAAATGCTGCGGCGAATGTGAGCGATGCGGCGGAGAGCTTTTGCTTTTTGCTGTTCGGCTCGTTCTAACCGTTGCTTGTCTGTCAGTGCTGGCATCGTGGCGTTGTGTAGCTGCGTTGCCACCAATCTAGCGACCGCTTGCCAGTTGTCCACCCGAGCGTAGGCTTGAGGATATGGACACGAGGGCGGAGCCATACCCGAAGCAGAGCGAAGCGGAGATAAGGGCACGCTTATACATTCCCGTGGGGAATGTGCGTGGTCGGGGGAACCCCGACGCCCCAAAGGCAACGACAGCAAGAGCGTGAGCCGTGGCTATCTATCGGCTGTCCGCCAAGGTCATCAAGCGAAGCGACGGGCGGAGCGTGGTCGCTGCGGCGGCGTACCGTTGCGGGCAACGGTACGAAGACGAACGCACGGGCGAAGTCCACGACTACACACGACGGCGTGGAGTGGATGAAACTCACCAGCTTTTACCCGAAGGTGCGGCAGCATGGTTGGCGGATGTTGCCCAGTGTTGGCGTTCGGTTGAGCAGATTGAAAAACGCAACGACGCCCAGCTTGCGAGAGAAATACAGTTAGCGTTACCGATAGAGCTAACACCGCAACAGCGTGAAACCCTGGCATTGGGTTTTGTGCGACGGGTGTTTATAAGTGCGGGCATGGTGGCAACGGTCGCACTACACGACCAGAACGGCGGAAACCCTCACGCTCATATCTTGCTATCACTGCGAGAAGCGACAAGTAGCGGATGGGGGCACAAGCGGCGGGAGTGGAACGACCGCCAGCTTTTGGAGCAGTGGCGAGAGCAGTGGGAGCACGCTGCTAATCGTGCGTTGCGGCAAGCAGGGATTGATGCTCGCATTGACCATCGCACGCTTGAAGCTCAGCTTGCTGACGCCGAAGAAGCGGCGGCTCGCTGTACGCAGTGGCACACCGCAGAACTAGAACGGCAGAAAAGGCGGGCAATCGTTGAACGCCGACGCCAACTTGCCGCAGCACGGACGGCAACCGAGGATGCGGCGAAGCAGCTACAGGCAGAACGCCAAGGACTGCGAGCCGTGAGCGTGTCGGCAGAGGACGCCGAACGCTTGGCGGCGGATTGCGTGGCGGCTGCGAAGCGGTCGCAGCAGAGAGCCGCAAACTGGGCGAAAACTCACCCATGGCGGTTGGTTTTGTATCAACTGGGCTGGTTCAAGATAGGACGATACTACGCACAGCAGACAAGGGCAGCAAACGAACGGACTGCCCAAACTAAAGAGGCGAAACGGATAGCCGCCGAGATGCGGAAAGCAGCGGACGCGGCAGCGGCAGCAATCGCCGCACGCATCACTGAGCTTGAGCAGCAGTTTCGCAACGCCGAGCACACTTTAGAACGACTTATGCCGAAGCGTGAGTTAGAGCCGCAGCCGACGCTTGAACCGCAGCCGCAGCCAGCAGCGGACGATTCGGAGCCAGAGCCGCAACCGCAGCCCTAGCGGCTAGGGATGCGGCGAATCGTCGGCGTCGGCAGGATTTTCGTTAGCAGCGAGGGCTTCAGCGGCGAGGGCTTCGTCTGCGACTTGGGTTGACAGATTCAGAAGTGTGTCTTGCGAGATCTTGCTGTACTTGCTCGCAACGGCAACGATAGCCGCATGAGAGCGTGCTTGTTTGTCCCCCACAGCACTCCTCACCGTTTCCCTCATGACTGCCCGTATTGCGTCCTCGGTTGGCGGTTGGATTTCGGCGATTTTGGGGGGGATGGATTCGCTTGCCATTGGTTAGATCCTGCTTGTTGCCAGCGGGTAGCTTGAAGCACGACAGCAAACTGTCAACCCGAGAGTGTACTCGCCCGACGACTAGACGTTCGTGGCAACACCATGAACAAGCAGAACGCACAGCGAGGGGTTTGCATGGGCACAGCACGCCGATAGAATCCGACGAGCTTTGGGGAAACTTTGACCGTGCCGATATCCGAACTCGCCCCGTTCATCCGAGAGCATTACGAGGTTCACGAGTGGCGACACGCCACGGCTATCCTTGCCGCCGACTTTCCCGAGCAGCTTGCCGACATTCAAGCGGTGCTGACCACTTTCCGCTTGCGTCGGAGTGAGGTTGTTGCTCCAGGCGGACGAAAATCAAAGGTTGCGGGAAGCATTGACGGGGTTTTTGCCGACCGGGGTTGGATTGAAAAGAAGTTCGCAACGCACATCAAGGTTGACGAGACCATCCACGAGACGCCTACCCACAAGGTGGACTGCGTCAAGGGGCGGGTAGCACTTGAGATTGAATGGAACAACAAGGATCCGTTTTACGACCGAGACCTAAACAACTTCCGCTTGTTGTTTGACCTGCGAGCAATCAGCGTCGGCGTCATCGTGACTCGGTGTAGCCACCTACAAGAAATCTTCAACGCTTTGGGGAAGGGTTCATCCTACGGCAACAGCACGACGCACATGGACAAGCTGCTTCCCCGCATTGAAGGCGGGAGCGGAGCAGGTTGCCCGCTGCTTGTTTTCGGTATCAGTCGGAAGCTGTACGTTGAGGACTAGCGGAGGCTTGCGAGTGGTTAGCGTAGGTTGACCAAGTCGGTTTGTAGCTTTCTGCTTGGTTACCCCATACCGTCCAGCCTTTGCGGCGACCACGAGCAAACAGTTCTAGGAATGCCCCCGACGAACAGGCTTCAATGATGGGGTAGATCTCGTCGGGCTTGCGGGAATGTTCCCGCTTGCGAGTGGCAACGAAGTTTACTTGCCGCCGACCCGCCGCAAGCGTGCGAGCGTTCTTGCCACGCACACCGAAGAGCAACAGCTCGGAGACATTGCGAAAATAAAACCCGACGCCCCGCCCGTCAGAGCCGCCATCCTTGCGGATCTTGTGCCACACGATGTTGGTCTTGTAGGTGAAGCCCCACGCTTCCATCACCTGTAAACCTTCCAACAGCAGAGCGTTGGGAACCCACAGGTAGAGATGGGCAGTCGGAGCCAGCACGCTTTGGACTGGTAGAGCCGAGATCTCGGCTTGCGTCATCGTGCCGTAGCGGCTCAAGCGGTGATGTTCGGGAGCAATCTTTCCCGTGCGATTCTGAAACCGCCACGGCGGATCTGCGAGCACTGTTCCGAATCGCTTGCCCCCGAGTTCCTTCAACAGATCTGCGGGAGCGTCAAGCCGTGATGTTTTCATGAGACCCGAACCGTGTTGGCTTCATGGATGATACCGCCCGCCGTCTCGCCACAGGAGACTACGGGTTGAACTAAGGCGGGAACGAGTCTACGGCTGAAGCGTCCCAATCGCAAAGTCCAACGGCTTGCCGCCAGAACGCTAGCGAACGTTCCATGACTTCGTCGGGTTCATCCGCCGACACGCCGTTAGCTTCGGCTTTCGCCAAGGCTTCCAGTAAATCTATTTCACGCTTGCGAAGCTCAACAACAGGCCCAAGCTGCCAGCGTCGTTGACGCTTGCCGACAGATACGCCAGCGACACGAGGTTTCGCAGGTGGCGGCAAGCCAGCGAGTGCCCGCAACTGCCACACAGCTACCCGTTGTTGTCGGGCACGCAGATAAGGTATCCGCAGGGTCGGGTCTTCACGCTCAACCCGCTTCCGTAAGCGTTCCGCTGTATCTGCGTCAAGGCTGGCGAAGAACTCGGCGGCGGTAACGGCTTTGGGACATTTTTTGGACATTTCTACAAACAAAACCCCTATTCCCGTCCTTGCTGTCGCAGACCACACAAGCGTAAGTCATTGAACAATGGTGCCGGAAGAGGGAGTCGAACCCCCGACCCACGCATTACGAATGCGTTGCTCTACCAGCTGAGCTATTCCGGCACGGACGGGCCGGCTAGTTTAAGGGCAGCCACCCTGCCGGCGCAATGCGAGCGAAAGGCGGCCGTTGCAGGGTCCTGGGCGCGGAAAACACGCGCAGGTCTTGTGCGAACCCGCCGTCCAAAGCATGATCGGCAGGTGGCGATCACGACGCAGGCAATCACGAAGGGCCAGACCGGTACCGCCGAGCACATCCGGCGCGAACTGCGCGTGCTCGACATTTACAGGGTATTCCAGGCACTTGTGTACACATTGCTGTCGCTCAGCAGCCTCGCGTTCGTCTGGATGCCGCTCCGAAACCCGGTCCTTGCGCGCTTGACAGCGGCTGCGTACCTGCTGTTCGCCTTGGTCGTAATGGCGCGCGACTTGCGCGGACCACGCGCGCTGATCACCAGTACCAGCATCTTCCTGAGCGTGGATGTTGTCGCCGCCTTCCTGGCTGCGGTCACGATTCCAGCCGCTCACGTCGGCATTGCCTTGATGCTGGTGATCAACGTCGGCGCAGCGGCATTGCTGCTTTCGCCGCGCCTCGGCGGCCTGTTCGCGGCGTTCGCGACACTGGTAATGATCGCGCAGGCGTTGCTGGTGACCGGCAACGTGGACGTCAGCCATGCGCTGCTTGAAGCCGGCCTGTTCGGCGTCGCCTATTTCGCCACCGCGGCGTTGGGTTACGCACTGGGCAGCCAGATGCGTGCCAGCGAAGCGCTGGCTGAGCAGCGCGGCAGCGACTTAGCCAACCTTGCCCAGGTCAACGACTTGATCATCCGGCGCATGAAGACTGGCGTCCTGTTGGTGGACGAAGGCAACCACATCCATCAGATCAATGAATCGGCGTGGATGCTGGTGGGCAACCCCGGCCTCGAACAACGCGATCTCGGCACGGTGGCACCAGAGCTGTCGCGCCGCCTGTACCACTGGCGCACCACCCACGAACATGATGCCAATGCGATAGCACTGGCCGACGGCGCGCCGGAAATCATTCCGCGCTTCACGCGGCTCTCTGCGCACGATGATTCCTACGTCCTCATCTTTCTCGACGACACTTCGCTGGTGTCTCAACGCGCGGAGCAGCTCACGCTCACCACACTGGGCCGGCTGTCCGCGTCGATCGCGCACGAGATCAGGAATCCGCTGGCGGCCATCCGCTATTCGGCCCAATTGCTCGCGGAATCGGAGGCCATCACCGATGCCGACCAGCGCATGGTCGAAATCATCAACAACCACTGTGGACGCGTCAACGAGATCATCGAAAACATCTTGCAACTCTCGCGACGCGAGCGATCTCGTCCCGAATCGCTCGACCTCAACAACTGGGCCGTGCGTTTTGTCGACGAATACAAGGAATCCAACGACATCGGTCATGACAGCCTGCGTCCCCTCCTGTATCCGCGTCCGGTGGAGGCGCTGGCCGACACGCAGCATCTGCAGCAGGTGGTCTGGAACCTGGTCCAGAACGCGCTGCGTTACGGGCGCATCCCGGACGAGCCGGCGCGGGTCATGGTAGTTGCGCGTCTGGCCAGCGATAACGGCCCACCACTGCTGGAAGTGATCGACCGCGGGCCTGGCATTCCACCCAAAGTCGCCGCGCAGATTTTCGAACCGTTTTTCACCACCCATCAGTACGGCACCGGCCTCGGCCTGTACCTGGCCAAACAGATGTGCGAGGCCAACCAGGCCAACCTCGAATACGTACCCGTGGCCGGCGGTGGCAGTTGCTTCCGCATTACCCTGACCGCGCCCCTGCGGACGCCAATGGGGATGGAAATGTGACGCGGCTTGCGTTTCGGCATGGCACCATCGCGCCTGCCGCGCTACCCTCATGGTCGAAGGGTCTGGATCAACCGGGGCAAGCATGACCAAACAAACGGTGCTGGTCATCGACGACGAGCGGGACATTCGTGAATTGCTGAGCATCACGCTGGGGCGCATGGACCTCGACGTCGATACCGCCGCGAACGTCAGCGATGCGAAAAAAATGCTGAGCGAGGTTCAGTACGACCTCTGCTTCACCGACATGCGCCTGCCGGACGGTACCGGCCAGGAGCTGATCGAGCTGATCGCGCGCGATCATCCCGACACGCCCGTCGCGATGATCACAGCGTACGGCAATGTCGAGGCGGCGGTCGACGCACTGAAGGCAGGCGCCTTCGACTTCGTCAGCAAACCAGTCGATATCCACATGCTCAGGCGTTTGGTGCAAACGGCGTTGCGCGTGGGCCAGTCCGCGGAACAGGACGACGAGGAGGCGCCGGCCAGCCGGCTGGTCGGCGAATCGCAGGCGCTGAAGGAGGTGCGCGCACGCATCGCCAAGGTCGCACGCAGCCAGGCGCCGATCTATATCAGCGGAGAATCCGGCGTCGGCAAGGAACTGGTCGCGCGCTCGATTCACGAGCTCGGGCCTCGCGCCACCGGCCCGTTCGTGCCGGTCAACTGCGGCGCGATTCCGTCCGAATTGATGGAAAGCGAGTTCTTCGGCCACAAGAAAGGCTCGTTCACCGGCGCGAACGCCGACAAGGAAGGCCTGTTCCAGACCTCCAACGGCGGCACGCTGTTTCTCGACGAGGTCGCGGAGCTGCCCATCCACATGCAGGTGAAGTTGCTGCGCGTGATCCAGGAAAAGGCCGTGCGTCCGATTGGTGGACGCGGCGAGGTGCCGGTCGACGTGCGCATTCTTTCCGCCACCCACAAGGACCTTTCGCGGCTGGTACAAACCGGGCACTTCCGCCAGGATCTCTACTACCGCATCAATGTAATCGAGCTGCGTGTGCCGCCGCTGCGCGAACGCTCGAGCGACATCCCGGTACTGGCCGCGCACATTCTCAAACGGCTGGCCGAACAAGCCGGCGTGTCCGTGCCGGCCCTGCAACCTGCCGCGCTCGATGCGCTCAAGGACTACGATTTCCCCGGCAATGTACGCGAACTCGAGAACGTGCTGGAACGCGCGATCGCACTGTGCGAAGGCGGCGTGATCGAGCCTGCCGACCTGATGCTGGAACCGGCGGAACACGACGATCCCGAGGATGACGAGGACGACTCGCTGGACGACGATGTGCCGCCGGACACCGCCAGCGACGGCGTAGGGCTGGACGATTACATCTCCAGCATCGAACGCGATGCCATCGTGAAGGCGCTCAAGGAAACCCGTTACAACAAGACCGCCGCCGCCAAGAAACTCGGCATCACCTTTCGCGCACTGCGGTACAAGCTGAAGAAGCTCGGCATCGATTGATCTTTGTTCGCCCCGATCCATGACTGGGCTGTCCCTTCTCCCTCCGGGAGAAGGTGGCGCAAAGCGCCGGATGAGGGTTCGATTCAGCGCGAAACATCAGAACCCTGATTGTGCCTGTTTCGCAATCACCCGACCCTCACCCCAACCCTTCTCCCGAAGGGAGAGGGGCTTTGCTCTCATGGATACGCCGTCATTGAATATGGCTGATCTTCAGGTTGCGTGGCCCACTGCTTGTTCGGCTGCGCCTGCATCGTGAAATGCAGCGTGCCACCTTTCATGATTTCAGCATACGTCAGGTAGTCGCGTGCAAGTGACTTGCCGTCGAGCGTGACCGAGCCAACGTAGGGATGGCCCTCCCCGAGTCCGTCGGTGGTGATCGTGAAAGTCTTGCCATTCGGCAGGTGCATCACCGCACGGCGCACGAAGGGTCGGCCGATCACGTACTGGTTGCTGGCCGGCGCGACTGGATAGAACCCGAGCGCGGTGAAGATGTACCACGCCGACATCTGGCCGAGGTCGTCGTTGCCGGACAGACCCTCCGGCGTCGGCGCATACTGGCTGTCCATGATCTGCTTCAGGCGCTGCTGCGTCTTCCATGGCTGGCCGGCGTAGTCGTAGAGATAAGCGATGTGGTGACTGGGCTCGTTGCCGTGCGCGTACCAGCCGATCAATCCGGTCACATCTTCGAGACCGGCAAACGCCTTGGGATCGATCTTCGCGTCGAACACCTGATCCAGCTTGTTCGCCAGACCGTCATTACCGCCCAGCGCATGAATCAGGCCGGCGATATCCTGCGGTTCATACCATGAGTATTGCCAGGCATTGCCCTCGGTGAAACCACTGCCAACGCCCGCGGTCGCCGGATCGAACGGCTCGCGGAACTCGCCGTTGGCAAGTCGCGGCTGCGCAAAACCGGTCTTCGGATTGAACACGTTGCGCCAGTTTTCCGCGCGTTTGAAAAATTTCGCGGCGACATCCTTGCGTCCCATCGCCTCGGCCATTCGCGCGAGTGTCCAGTCGTCGAAGGCGTACTCGAGCGTCTTGGAAACCGATTCGGGCTCCCTGTCGCTCGGCACGTAGCCGAGTTTCATGTAGTCGCCGAGATCGCCGTAGGGAGCGTACGTCGCGCTGGCGATCATGGCCTTCAGCGCCGCGTTGGCGTCGAAGCCGCGGAAACCCTGCATGTACGCGTTGGCGATCACCGGCACCGCGTGATAGCCGATCATGCACCAGGTTTCGAGACCTTCGTAGGCCCACACCGGCAGGATGCCGAACGGACTTTCCTGCTGCGCCACGATCAGTGAATTCACGAAGTCGTTGAGCCGTTGAGGCGGCTGCAGGAACGCCATCAGTGGCATCTCCGCGCGGTACACGTCCCACAGTGACCAGCTGGAATAAAACGTGAAACCTTTCGCAGTGTGGATGCCGTGATCGGGGCCGCGATATTCGCCGTTCACGTCCATCGAGAGATTCGGCGCGATCAGCGCGTGGTACATCGAGGTGTAGAAGCTCTTGCGTACGCCGGGCGGTGCCTCGACGTCGATCGCCGATAGCGCCTTTTCCCATGCCACACGTGCCTGGTCACGGCGCGCGTCGAAATCCCAGCCTTTGCCATCGGTGTCGAGATTGGCGATGGCGTTGTCGGCGCTCACCGTGGATATCGCCACTTTCACCATCAGCGGTTTGGTCAGCTTGCCGAATTCGAACACGCCTTCAAGTTGCTTGCCACCGATGGCGTCGTTGCCATTGGGGTTGGCCGCGGGGCCTTTGAAACCCTTGTAGGGAATACTGGTCTCGCGATCGACCAGTTCGTGTGCCGTCATCGGTTGCGAGAAGCGGATCGCGAAATACAGTTGCCTTCCCGGCGCCCAACCGCGCGTCTCGCGGTAACCCGTCACCGTGCCATCGGCACGCACGCGCAAACGCGCCCACAACACCTTGCCCGGATAATCGTAAATGCTGGGGCGCAGGTCCAGCAGCACATGTGCGTCTTTTCCCGTCGGGAACGTGTAACGATGCCAGCCGACGCGCTTGCCTGCGGTGAGTTCCACGCGCACGCCGCTTGTGACCAGGGTGACCGCGTAGTAACCCGGCTGCGCGACCTCGGTCCGATGGCTGAAGTCCGATCGGTAGCCGCTGCCGCGCTTGTCGGGATCGCCGGGGTCCCACTGCAATTTGCCCGTCCCCGGCATCAGCAGCACGTCGCCGAGGTCGGAATGGCCGCTGCCGGAAAAATGTGTTTCGGAAAACCCCAGGATGCTGTGGTCACCATATTGATAGCCCGCCGCCCACGCATAGGCATGCTTGAAGTCAGGCATCGCAGTGTCCGGGCTCAACTGGATCATTCCGAACGGCACGGTCGCGCCGGGGAAAGTGTGACCGTCACCGCCGGTGCCGATCATCGGATCGACATCCTGCCACGCCGCCTCACCTGGCGCGGCCGCTGCGCGACATGGACCCGCGCTGCCCAACAGCAACACGGACGCGACGGCTACCACGCATGAGAAGCGGATGACTGACATGACCAATGACCTCCGTCGGGTATGGCGCAACTGTGGCAAGCTAGCACGCTTGGGAGGGGGCCCGCACATGTCGATCGGCACAGGGATCATCGCATGAAAGTCGGAACCGCCAGTCCTCGGACCGCGCTGACCGTGGTCACCGCGATCTTTTTCATGTGGGGTTTCATCACTGCGTTCAACGACGTGTTGATCCCGCATCTCAAGTCGGTGTTCACGCTGAACTACACCGAAGTGATGTTGGTGCAGTTCACCTTCTTCGGCGCGTATTTCCTGATGTCGCTGCCGTCGGGCAAGGTGGTATCACGGCTCGGCTACCGGCTCAGCATCATCGTCGGGCTGGCCGTGACCGGCATCGGCGCGTTGCTGTTTCTGCCGGCCGCGACGCTGCAGTCGTATCCGCTGTTCCTGGCCGCGTTCTTCGTGCTGGCAAGTGGCATCACCCTGCTGCAGGTCGCGGCCAACCCGTATGTCAGCCTGCTGGGGCCGCCTCGAACGGCTTCCAGCAGGCTGAATCTGGCGCAGGCGTTGAACTCGCTGGGCACTACCCTGGCACCCAAACTCGGCGGCCTGCTGATCCTTTCGCTCGGCGTGCTGGGAGGCACCGAGCTGGCGAAACTCCCGGCTGCGCAACAGTTGGCCTACAAGCTCCAGCAAGCGCATATCGTGCAAGGCCCGTACCTCGGCATCGCAGCGGTATTGTTCGTGCTGGCGATCGTCGTGTGGATCTTCCACCTGCCGCCGGTGGAGGGCGCCGACGAGCACGCCGACGATCCAAACCATACGTTCCTCGACCCACTGGCGCACCCGCGTGTGTGGCTCGGGATGGCGGCGATCTTCGTATACGTCGGCGCGGAGGTGTCGATCGGCAGTTTCATGATCAACTACATTTCCATGCCGCAGATCGGCGACATGGCGGAAAGCCGTGCGGCCGGCTTCGTCTCGCTCTATTGGGGTGGCGCGATGTTCGGGCGCTTCATCGGCTGGCTGCTGCTCAAGCGCATCGACACCCGCTATCTGCTCGGCTTCAACGCCACGATTGCCGCGCTGCTGGTACTGACCACCATGTCGACCCACGGCCACGTGGCGATGTGGAGCGTGGTCGCGATCGGCCTGTTCAATTCGATCATGTTCCCCAACATCTTCACGCTCGGCATAGAGAAGTTCGGACCCCTGACCGGCAAGGTCTCCAGCCTGCTGGTGATGGCGATCGTCGGCGGCGCGGTGATTCCGTTGCTGCAGGGCGCACTGGCCGACCGTATCGGTGTGCAACACGCCTTCGTGCTGCCGCTGCTGTGCTACGTCTACATCGTGTTCTACGGCCTCAAGGGCTCGCGCGCCGCATGAACACCGTAGCCTGTTTCGGCGAGGCGCTGATCGACTTCCACGGAAGCATTGCCGACACGGGACAGCCCGCCGCGTTCATGCCCCATGCCGGCGGCGCACCGGCCAATGTGGCCGTAGCCATCGCGAAGCTAGGCGGCAATTCGATGTTCGTCGGCATGCTCGGAGCAGACATGTTCGGAGACATGCTGTTGAGGCAACTCAACGCGGCAGGTGTCGACACGCGCCACGTGCGTCGCACTGCTGAAGCCAACACGGCACTGGCCTTCGTTTCTCACGATGCGCACGGCGAGCGCAGCTTCGGTTTCTACCGGCCGCCTGCCGCCGACCTGCTGTTCCGCGAGACCGATTTCGATCCCGGCCTGTTCGGTGCTGCTGCAATCTTTCACGCAGGTTCCTGCAGCCTGACGGAGCCGGCCATCGCCGAAACGACGCTCGCCGGCATGCGCCACGCAAGCACCGCTGGCGCGCTGGTGAGTTTCGACATGAACCTGCGTCCCGCGCTGTGGCCGCGCGATACCGATCCGACGCCGTGGCTTTGGCAAGCGTTGTCGCTCGCCGTTCTGGTCAAGTTGAGCGCCGAGGAGCTGGCGTTTCTGGCCACGCAACCGGGCGGCGAGGACGCAATGCGCGATCGCCTGTGGCAGGGCGCGACACGCTGGCTGGTGGTGACCGACGGTACGCGGCCCATCCGCTGGTTTACTCCCAACGGCGCCGGAAATGTGCCGACATTTGCGGTTCACGCCATCGACAGCACCGGCGCCGGCGACGCGTTTGTCGGCGGCCTGCTGTTTGGGCTCACCGACACGGGGGCCGAGAAACCGACGTTGTCCGCGTTTGTCAGCAACGACGCCCGCCGCGACAACCTGTTGCGCTTCGCCGCCACCTGCGGGGCGCTGGCCGTGACCCGCACCGGTTCGTTTGCCGCGATGCCTACGTTGGCGGCCGTGCATGACTTCACCGAGACCCGAGCATGAACGCCCTCCCCGATTTTCGTTCCCCAGAATTCCTGCGCGGGCACATCCGCGATACGCTCGCCTTCTACCACCCCCACTGCCTGGATCCCGCTGGCGGCTGCTTCCATTACTTCAAGGACGACGGCACGATCTACGACCGCGCACATCGCCACCTGGTCAGCAGCGCCCGCTTCGTATTCGACTACGCGATGGCCGCACGCGCGTTCGGTGATGCCGCGTATCTCGACGCCGCTCGCCATTGCGTGGCGTTCCTGCGCGACGTGCACCGCAACCCCGTGACCGGCGGTTACGCGTGGACGCTTCGCGACGGGCAACCCGAGGACACCACCAACCACTGCTACGGCGTCGCGTTCGTACTGGTCGCTTATTCCCATGCGCGCATGGCTGGCCTCGACGAAGCCGCATCGTTGATGGATGAGACCTGGGACCTGCTCGAACACCATTTTTGGGATTCCGATGCAGGCTTGTACCGCGACGAAGCCGACACCGCATGGCGCTTCACGGCGTACCGCGGCCAGAACGCCAACATGCATATGTGCGAAGCCATGCTGGCGGCGTTCGAGGCCAGCCACGATCGGCGCTACCTTGACCGCGCGCTGACCCTGGCCAACCACATGGCCCGCCGTCAGGCCGCGAAGGCCGGCGGCCTGGTGTGGGAGCATTACGACAATCAATGGGAAATCGACTGGGATTACCACCGCGACAATCCGAAGGATCTGTTCCGGCCCTGGGGGTTCCAGCCAGGCCACCAGACCGAATGGGCCAAGCTGTTGCTTATCCTCGGCCGCCACGTCAAGGCCGGTTGGCTGCTGTCGACCGCGCGTCGTCTGTTCGACACCGCAGTCGCGCGCGCCTGGGACAACGAACACGGTGGCTTGTGCTACGGCTTCGCGCCGGATGGTTCGATCTGCGACGACGACAAGTATTACTGGGTGCAAGCGGAATCGCTGGCCGCAGCCGCATTGCTGGCCGAACGCACCGACGACGACGGCTACTGGGACTGGTACGAGCGCCTGTGGAATTACGCCTGGGCGAATTTCATCGATCATCGGTACGGCGGCTGGTATCGCATCCTCACCCGCGACAACCGTCAGTACAGCGACGAGAAGAGTCCCGCCGGCAAGACCGACTACCACAACATGGGAGCGTGTTACGAGGCGCTCAACGTCGTCGGTGAACGCGCCCGACCGCGTGGCGATTGACCAGCGCCGCCGCTTCACTGCTTCGATGGAGACGACGATGTTCCAAAAACCATTGGACCTGAGAACAGCAATACCCCTTGCCGCCGTACTGCTGCTGACGGCGGGTGCCGCCTGTGCGCAAAGTCCTGCGACATGGGTCAACCCGCTGATCGGAAGCCGCAACGGCGGCAATACCTATCCCGGCGCGACGCTGCCATTCGGTATGCTGCAATGGAGTCCCGAGAACACCAGGAGCAAGCATGATCACACCGCCGCGCCGGGCGGTTACGAGTACGATGCGACCCGCATCCGCGGTTTCAGCCTGACGCATCTTTCGGGCACCGGTTGCGCCGGCGCCAGCGGCGACGTGCCGTTCATGCCGATCACGGTTCCCATCACGACTTCGCCGGCCTCAGATGCAAAGGACGCGCGCTACGCCAGCGATTTCTTGCACGCCGACGAACACGCCGTGCCCGGCGATTACCGGGTCAAGCTGGCCAACGGGGTGTCGATCGAACTGGCTGCGGCGTTGCGCAGCGGCATCGCGCGTTTCGCGTTTCCCGTTGGCAAGCCGGCCAACCTGCTGGTACGCGTTTCCGATTCCGAAGTCGGCAGCAGCGACGCATCGATCCATGTCGATCGCGGGGCGCGCACGATAACGGGCTCGGTCACCAGCGGCAACTTCTGCGGTTACCTGGCCAAAACCGACCTTCGCAGTTACTACACCCTGTACTTCGCGGCGAATTTCAACCGGCCGTTCACCGGCACCGGTACCTGGCACGACAAGACAGTTCACGCTGGTGGCACGACGGCGCGTGGCGGCACGGGTTACGGCGACAAGGGTTTCCCGGCGGCCGACAAGGGCTCCGGTGCATGGGTCGGTTTCGCCAACGGCAGTGACGGGGAGGTGCGCGTGGGCATTTCCTATGTCAGCCTCGCGAACGCGCGCGCGAACTTGAAAGCCGAAATCGCGCGAGATACAAGGCTGGTGCAAGTGCGAAACCGCGCGTGGGATACGTGGGACAGGGCGCTTGATCGCATCGTCATCAGCGGCGGCACGCCCGACCAGCGCACGACCTTCTACACCGCGCTGTATCACGTGTTGTTGCAGCCGACGACATTCAGCGACGTCAACGGGGAATATCGTGGCTTCGATCAGAAGCCCCATCACGTCGAGGGCACCCAGAAAATCCAGTACGCGAATTTTTCGGGCTGGGACGTCTACCGGTCGCAACTGCAATTGCTTACGTGGTTGATGCCGAAGGTCGGAAGCGACATCGCGCAATCGCTCTACAACCAGGCCACGCAGAACCATGGCGAATGGGATCGCTGGACGCACAACTCCGGCGGCACGCACGTGATGAGCGGTGACCCGTCGGCGCCTGCGCTGGCGGACATCGTGGCATTCGGCGGTCGCGCCTTCGACGTGAAGGGAGCCTACGCGTCCCTGAAATACGCGGCCACCCATGTCAGCGCGCATGACCTCAGCGACGAGGGATGCAACGTCGAATGTGTGGGGCAGCGCCCGTCGCTGGACCAGTGGATGAAGCTTCACTACATCGCTGCCAAATCGCACGCATGGGGTGGCGCCGGTGAGACGTTGGAGGATGCGACCGCCGATTTCGCGCTGTCGCAATTGGCAAGCGCGGTAGGCGACGACGCCGGATACCAGCTATTCCTGACCCGCGCGGGTTACTGGCGCAACCTGTTCAATCCACACGCCACCCCACACGGTGGCTACATCCAGAACCGCAACGCGGATGGCAGCTGGCCCGCTTTCACGCCGGGCACCGGCGACGGTTTCGTCGAGGCAAGCGCCGCGCAATACCTCTGGATGGTGCCGTTCGACGTGCACGGTCTGTTCCAATTGCTGGGCGGCCGCCCCAAGGCTGCCGCACGGCTGGACGCCTTTTTCCACGACAAGAGCAGCAAATGGGCGCTGACCAATGCCGGCCCCCTGCACCCGGAGTTGAACAACGAGCCGTCGATCGGGACGCCATGGCTGTTCGACTTCGCCGGCCAGCCATGGCAGACGCAGAAGGCCGTCCGCATCGTCGTCGATACCCTGTGGAAAAACGCACCCGGCGGCATCCCCGGCAACGACGATCTCGGCGAAATGTCGTCCTGGTACGTCTGGGCGGCCTTGGGTCTGTATCCGGCGATTCCCGCACGCGCCGAACTTTTGCTGGGCAGCCCGCTGTTCCCGAAGGCGGTGATCCACCGTCCCGACGGCGACATCGTGATCGAGGCGCCCGGCGCGACATCGGACACGCCCTTCGTGCAAGCCCTGACGCGCGACGGCAAACCATGGCGCAAGCCGTGGCTGCCGGCCAGCTTTGCGCAACACGGCGGCACATTGCACTTCGTGCTCGGCACGAAACCGGACATGAAGTGGGGCGGCGATTCTGCCGACGCACCACCGTCGTTCCCGCCGCCCGCTACCGCAAACACCGTTTCGCAGGCACCCCCATGAAGATGTATTTGTCCCGCCGCATTGCCGCCGTACTGCTGACCTTGGCATTCGCGCCTGCATGCCTTGCAGCCACGCAATATCCCGCGTCAGCAACGACGACAGCGCCGGTCGATTCCGCCGCAATGGCGGCGCGAGTCAAAACCGAGTTCCTGCATGCGTGGAACGGTTACAAGCGGTACGCGTGGGGCCACGATGAACTCAGGCCCTTGAGCAAAGGGCCGTTCGACTGGTACGGGCAATCGTTGCTGATGACGCCGGTCGACGCGCTCGACACATTGGTCATCATGGGCCTGAGCAAACAGGCCAACGAGGATCGCGCGCTGATCGACAGCAAGCTCGATTTCGACAAGGACATCTACGTCAAGGTGTTCGAAATCAACATCCGCCTGCTCGGCGGATTGCTGTCGGGTTACGAACTGACCGGCGACAAGCGCTTGCTCGAACTCGCGGACGACCTCGGCACGCGCTTGCTGCCGGCATTTGATTCGCCCACCGGCCTGCCGTATCGCTATGTGAATCTCAAGACCGGCAAGGTGCGCGGCACGGTTTCCAACCCGGCCGAAACCGGCACGCTGATCCTCGAATTCGGGTCTTTGAGCAAACTCACCGGCAACCCGGTGTTCTACGAGAAGGCCAAGCGTGCGCTGGTGGCAACCTTTGATAGGCGCTCGAAAATCGGCCTGGTCGGCGCTGGCATCGACATCGACACCGGCAAGTGGACCGATACCGATTCCAGCATCTCGGGCGGCATCGATTCGTATTACGAATACCTGTGGAAGTGCTGGCGGCTGTTCGGCGACAAGGATTGTCTCCACATGTGGAAGGCCAGCATTCCCGCCATCAACAAATACCTCGCCGACGACGTGCACGGGCAACTCTGGTACGGCCACGCCGACATGAATACCGGCAAGCGCACCGCGACCGACTATGGCGCGCTGGATGCGTTCTTCCCGGGCCTGCTGGCGCTGTCGGGCGACGTCAAACGCGCCGCGCGCTTGCAGGATTCGTCATTCCGGATGTGGAACCTGCATGGCATCGAGCCGGAGGTTCTGAACTACCGGACCATGAAAATCGCCTACGACGGATATGCGTTGCGCCCGGAGATCGTCGAATCGACGTTTTATCTCTACCACTACACCCGCAACCCGAAATACCTCGCGATGGGCCGCACGATGTTCGACGACTTCGTGAAATATTGCCGCACCGACGCCGGCTACGCCGCGCTGAAAAGTGTGGTCACCAAACAGAAAACCGATGACATGGAAAGCTTCGTGCTGGCCGAAACCTTCAAGTACTACTACCTGCTGTTCGACCCAAAGGCCATCGACTTCGACGCTGTGACCTTCAACACCGAAGCCCATCCGCTGCGGCGCACCTGGCAACCCTAGAACGGGATGTCGTCGTCCTCGAAACCGCCATTGTCCTGCGGCGGCGGTTGTGAGGATTCCTGGCGGCTACCTTGCGACGAACCACCACCGCGCGGGGCCTGCGAACGCTGGCGATAGCCACCGCCTTCGCCACGTGGCGAATCGCTGTCGCCCGGGCCACCCAGCATCTGCATGTTGTTGGCGATGATGTCGGTGCTCCAGCGCTCGACGCCGTCCTTCTCGTATTTGCTGCTGCGGATCGAACCTTCGATATAGACCTGCCGACCCTTCTTCAGGTATTCGCCGGCGATTTCGGCGAGCTTGCCGAAAAACTTCACCCGGTGCCACTCGGTACGGTCCTGCATCTCCCCCGTCTGCTTGTCCTTCCAGCTCTCCGAGGTGGCCACGCTGGCCGTGCACATCGCCGTGCCGGACGCGCTGTAACGCGTTTCCGGGTCCGCGCCCAGATTGCCGATCAGGATGACCTTGTTGACGCCACGTGCCATGGTGCGAGTCCTCGAATGGGAAACAGTCGGGCCGATGATGCTAACACGCACCGTGCCGCGTCTGCCGGCCCGATCCGCCTGATCATGTAGGCATCCACCGGCACGGAACGTAATGGCGGCCTCTGCGTTGCCCCGCAGCGCCCTCGGCACATTA
>JBOHYR010000095.1:0-36813 GCA_050737995.1 Rhodanobacteraceae bacterium | reverse complement strand
GTGCTGGATCACTGGCTACGCGAACACGGCCTGTCCGTCCCCACCGATGCCCAGCGCCGCGAACTCGAGCGCCAGACTGCCGAAGCGGCGGAAGATGCCGTGCCGTGCGTCGCCTGGCATGGCGCCGAGGTACGGATCTGGGATGGGCGACTGCATGCAATACCGCCGCTTCCACCGCTGCCGACAAACTGGCAATCCGCATGGGGTGGCGCATCGCTCGCGCTGCCGGAAGGTTGCGGGACGCTGACTACTGAATCGACAAACGGCGCTGCGCCGACAGACGGCACAATCTACGATCCCCCGCTTCGCGTACGCCTGCGTCGCGGGGGCGAACGCATCAAACCCATGGGCGATCCCCACACCCGCGAGCTGCGCGACCTTTTCCAGCAGGCACGCATCCCGCCATGGCTGCGCGCGCGCTGCCCGTTGATCTATGCCGGCGACGAACTGATCGCCACCGCGGATTTGTGGGCCAGTGAACGCGGACGGGAATTGTTCGCAGCGCAAGGAGCGCAACCGCGCTGGCGGAAACCGGCATGGGCTGAATAAAGTTTGCTCAAGGCCACATACACGATCGCAACCGATTCACTTTACTTTCGAAGCTTTAACTCGATCACTTGAAGGAGGTGCCCGTACACGAATGGTCAGCCCGTGTGGTCATGCACTCTGTGGGCGTGTCTTCTCAATGCTCGCTGTGTCTCTCGTTGCGTCGTACCATCTTGACAGCTTGGGATAACGGTATATCTGGTCGCGTGCAACCCGCGTATCCATAAGCTCAAGCGCACTAAACAGAGTCGCCGTAGCGTAGTTGATTGACTTGGCCCGCAATGCCCAATTGGTATCGAAATACTCAAGGCATCGTTCGGCTCGTGCACGCTCCAAGTTGGTGACAACATCCGACTTGTCACCTGGATCTCGGCGCTCTTCACGCACCCAGACGGCCACGCCATCCAAAAAGCCCGTTGAATATCCTTCCCAAGCTCGCTGCTCCCAATGATCCAGAGGCGCCAAAAACATTACTTCGGAATACGTTTGGAGTACTTCGCAAATCATGCGTGTATCTGAAAGTACGTATCCGCGGTCATCAATGAGGGTTGGAACTTTCCCCGCCGGATTGAACTCCAGAATTTCCTTTGCGCGATCTCGGACACCGACAAATTCGACATCCAGATCAACATCCACCTCCAATGCGCAAATCCTTGCTATGCGACAGTAGGGTGAGTTCGGTGTCGCAAGCAGTTTCATCGGGAGGCCGGCCAGCTGTCGTACCCGGATTCAGGGCGAAGTCACTCATCGTGCGCGTCATGCTCATGACCGTCAAGACGAAAGCCCACCCGAATCACGATCTTCCTTGGCGCTGGCATCCTGCTATTCAGAGGTGTCGCCGCGCTCCGTCCCCACGATGATGCGCGCATTGCGTTGCCAGGTCAGATAAGACCAGGCCCAGTTCCACATTACGGCGATGCGGTTGCGGAAACCGATCAGGAAAAGGATGTGCGCGAACAGCCAGAACAGCCAACCCGTGAATCCGGAAATCTCCAGCCCCCGCAGGTCGACCACCGCCGATGCGCGGCTGATGCTCGCCAAGCTGCCGTAGTCGTGGTAACGAAATGGGCGCGACGCGTTGCCGGCGATGCGCTCCCGGATGGTGCGTGCGGCATGCGATCCCATTTGCTTGGCCGCGGGCGCCATGCCGGGTACCGGCTTGCCGTCCTGCTCCACGTGCGCGAGGTCGCCGATCACCATCACTTCGGGGTGGCCGGGCAGTGACAGATCCCGCGCGACTTTCACACGTCCGGCGTGATCGCATTCGGCGCCGAGTTGCGCGCCCAGCTTTGATGCCGCCACACCCGCCGCCCACAAAACAGTGCGCGCGGCAATCCGCTGGTCACTCATGCGCACCCCCGTCTCGTCGACGTCGGTGACCGCGGCGCCAACGTGAATCTGCACGCCGATGCTTTCAAGCTGGCGTTGGGCGCTGGTGGAAAGGCGTGCCGGCATCGCACCGAGCACGCGCTGCCCAGCTTCGACGAGATGTATCTTGGAGTTGCGCGGATCGGCGTTGCGAAATTCGCGCGGCAGTGTGTGGTGCGCGATCTCGGCCAGCGTGCCCGCCAGTTCCACGCCGGTCGGTCCCGCGCCGACGATCACGAAGGTCAGCCATTCGGTGCGGCGCGCCGGGTCGGGTTCACGCTCGGCACATTCGAACGCGGACAGGATCTTGCGCCGGATCGCCAGCGCATCGTCCATGGTCTTCAGGGACGGCGCGTAACGAGCCCAGTCGTCGTGACCGAAGTAGGCATCCGTCGATCCGGTCGCGATGACCAGCCAGTCGTATTCGTATTCGCCGGTACCGGTGCGCACGCAATGTTCCGCCACGTCGATCGCGTGCACGTCCTCCATAAGTACAGTGACGTTTTCCTGATGGCGCACGATGTGGCGCAGCGGCGCGGCGATGTCCGGGCCCGACAGACTGGCCGCGGCAACCTGATACAACAGCGGCTGGAACAGATGGTGGTTGACGCGGTCGATCAGGGTCACGCGAACCGGCGCGTCCGCCAGCGCCCGCGTCGTCCACAGGCCACCGAAGCCGCCGCCCAGAATCACCACGTGAGGTCGTCGCGCGGGATCATTCATGCGCGCATCGTAGGGGTCGGCACGTGACCTCACCATGACCGTCGGCACTATGCGCCCGTTACCATGCACAGGAATATCTGCGGGGTTCAGGTGAAGGGGTGTGCCATGAAACGACGTCATGTATGGGTTTTCGTTGCGTTGCTGCTGTTTGGCGGCACGGCCGCGGTCGCACAACCTGGAACACCGGCGTCTGCGGTGCAGGGCTTCACGCTCGAGCAGGTACTGGCCTATCCGTTCCCGCTGGGGCTGGCCTCTTCGAAAACGGGCGATCGCATCGCGTGGGTCATCGACCTGAACGGAGTGCGCAATGTGTGGGTCGCGCATGGCCCTGAATTCAAGCCGCGCCAGGTCACCAGGTTCACCAAGGACGACGGCCAGGAGATCACCCAGCTCACCTTTTCTCCGGACGGCAATGAACTGGTCTTCGTGCGCGGTGGCGACCACGATGCCAACTGGCCGGAGAAACTGCCGCCCGATCCGTCGTCGAACCCGATCCAACCGAAGGTGATGCTGTGGACGGTGGATCTGCAAAGCGGCAAGTCTCGCGCGCTTACCGAGGGCGATGCTCCCGCGATTTCCTCGAATGGCAAGCTGGCCTATATCAAGGATCATCAGGTCTGGACCGCACCGCTCGTTGCCAGCGACAAGACCAAACCGAAGCGCCTGTTCTTCGACCGCGGCAAGGATGGCGATCTGCATTGGTCGCCTGATGGCAAGAAACTCGCGTTCGAGTCCGACCGCGTCGACCACGCCTTCATCGGCATCTACACCGATGATGACACGCCACTCGCATACATGGCGCCATCGACCGGTATCGACGAAACACCGCGTTGGTCGCCTGATGGCACGCACATCGCGTTCACCCGTCGCCACGGCGTCGGCGGAGCGCCGCGTCCCATTCTGAAGCAGACGCCGCAACCGTGGTCGATCATGGCCGCCGACGTGGGCAACGGTGATGCGCACGTGGTGTGGCGAAGCCCGGACACGCTGGTGGGTTCGTATCCGGAAACCGCGGGCGGTGCCAACCTGCATTGGGCCGACAACGGCGCGCGGCTGACGTTCCTGTCCGATATCGACGGTTGGCCGCACTTGTATTCGGTTGCTTCGAGTGGCGGCACGCCATTGCTGTTGACGCCCGGCAAGTTCATGGTCGAAGACGTGGTGTTGTCGCGCGATGAACGTTCGTTGATCTACAGCGCCAACACCGGCACGACCAAGAACGACGACGATCGCAGGCATCTGTTCGAAGTACCGGTGACCCGCGCGCAGCCAGTCGCGTTGACCTCGGGTAACTACATCCAAACTTCGCCGACCATCGCTGGCGGAAAAGCAGTCGCCTACATCGACGCGGGTGCGCAACAGCCGCCGCTGGTCGCGGTAACGAGCAACACGGGTGGTGGGCAACGCACGTTGCAACCCAATCTGGTGCCGAAGGATTTCCCGACGGCGCAGCTTGTGATCCCGCAGGCCGTGACGTTCACTGCGGCCGACGGCACCCTGATCCACGGACAACTGTCCCGCAGTGCCACGGCAAGTGCCGACCAGCCCGGCGTGATCTTCGTGCACGGCGGCCCGCCGCGGCAGATGCTGCTGGGTTGGCATTACATGGATTATTACAGCAACAGCTACGCCGTGAACCAGTACCTCGCCACCCATGGCTTCACCGTGCTGTCGGTGAACTACCGGCTCGGCATCGGTTACGGTCGAGCCTTCCACCATCCGGCGCACTGGGGTCCGACCGGTGCGTCGGAATACCAGGATGTCGTGGCCGGTGCGAAATACCTGCAACACGTGCCGGGCGTCGATGCCGCGCGCATCGGTATCTGGGGCGGTTCCTACGGTGGTTATCTCACCGGACTGGCGCTGGCGCGCAACTCCGACCTCTTCAAGGCCGGTGTCTCCATGCACGGCCTGTACGACTGGTCGCGCGATATCGGCTTGTGGTTCGGCAAACCCGGCGCGCGTTACGAACAGGGCGACTACAAGCAGGCCATGAAAGTCGCGTGGGAATCCTCGCCCGACGCGTCCATCGCGAAATGGAAATCGCCGGTGCTGCTGATCCAGGGCGACGACGACCGCAACGTGCACGTCCTGCAGATGGAAGACATCGTGCCGCGCCTGCGCAAGCACCACGTACCGTTCGAGACAATGGTGATCCCCAACGAGATCCACGGCTTTCTGCGGCACGCATCGTGGCTGAAGGCCGACACCGCGACGGTAGATTTTCTCGAACAAAAGTTGCAGGCAGGCCGTGGCAGCCCCTGAGACATCGCCGATCGATCTCGATGCGTATCTTCGGCGGATCGGGATATCAATGCTGGTCAAATCGGATCTGTCGACGTTGTGCGCGATCCTCCGCGCGCATATCAGCGCCGTCGCGTTCGAGAACCTCGACCCGTTCCTCGGGGTGCCGGTCGAGCTCGACCTGGAATCGATACAACGCAAACTGGTGAGTGCCGGCCGCGGTGGCTATTGCTTCGAACAGAACCTGTTGCTGGGCGAAGCGTTGCGCGCGATCGGCTTCGAGGTGACCAACCTCGCCGCGCGCGTGTTGTGGGGGCAGCCGGAGGACGCGATTACCGCGCGCAGCCACATGCTGTTGCGCGTCGATCTGGACGGCGACGCATGGCTGGCGGATGCGGGTTTCGGTGGATCGACGCCGACCGGACCGTTGCGCCTCGTGCCGGATATCGAACAGACGACACCACACGAGCCGTTTCGCCTGTGTCATCGCGATGATGACGACTGGCGCATGCAGACGCGCCTCGATGGCGGGTGGAAAACACTGTATCGCTTCGACCTGCAACCGCAATACCCCATCGATTACCGCGGCAGCAATTACTGGCTGTCCACCAGCCCTGATTCGCATTTCGTCATCAATTTGACAGCAGCGCGCGCTGAACCGGGGCGCAGGCTCGCATTGCGCAACCGCGAATTCACGGTGCATGTAACCAACGGCAAAACGACGCGACGCAAGTTGCCCCATGCTGGTGATATCCGCAAGGTGCTGCAACAGGAATTCCTGATTCGCCTGTCGGATCATCCCTCGCTGGATCGAAAGCTCGACGGGTTACCGGATTAAACAATGGGCGTGCAGCCATCGTGACGACCAAGGGCGTTGGCGTCGGATACACCATGTCGAAGGTTAAGATGTGAGCGTCCCGGACCCACTGTTTGAATTGCGCGGGCAATAATCCCGCGTTGGCCTCGTCGTGTGGCGAACCGACCTGGTTTGGTTCCGAAGCGAACCGCTTCAGCCAGCCACGCACGTCAACGACAGGCATCCCAGTGCCACCCCGAGTCTGTGCAACTTCACTCGCTTCATTGGCGCGCCCTCTAGCCAGGACGCGAATGCCGTCGCGCGATCATCGCGCGCAGTTCATTCTGATGAAAACCCGCTTTGTATGCTGGCACACCGGGTTTGCATGAGACCATCGTCATGGACTGGGTCCACGACCAACAGCGACGACGTCTCGTGAGGCATCGAGCGTTCGTCGCCGCCCCATGCCTGAGGGAATGGCTCAGGCCCTTGGGACGTCCGCAAGAAAACGACGCGCGCTGAAGGCGATGATCAATCCGAAGATAAGCATCGCCGCCATATTCTCGAGGAATTTCGCGGGAGTGAAATGATTGATGCGATGGTAGGCGGAAAAAAACATCACCACGTAATTCATCACGAAGAACACGACGATGCCGTAGGCGAGCCCTGCCCAGACCGGTCGCGCAGTCAGCCAACTCAGCCGCAACGCCGCAAGCACGAAAATCGCCGCAATCAGCAACGACATGCCCCACTGGAGGAACAAGCCCAGCCAGGCCGACGTTGTTCCGCCGCGGAACGAAGCCATACCGAGGAGGCCACCGGCAATCGCATGCAGGATAAAGATGACGTTAGCGCGATTGATCAACGCCGCCGCACCGATATCGACGGTGCCAGCGAGCAGACCGCCAACCACGATCGCGCGGGCGGCACGGGCTATGGTCGGTGGTCTGCTGCGAAGCGCAATGATGGGAGTATTCATCGTGACACCTCGGACCAGGGTCGAAGACGGTTGCCGTGTGGCCGGGCTCTGCGCTGGCAATTCATTTGCCATGCGTCCAAATTGACGCGCGGCCATTCCCGTACGCAAAAGCATGCCCGGACTCGCGATACGCTGCAACATGGTCTCGGTAATCGCCATCAGGAGTAACACTGGTCAGGAACGGGTTCTGTTGCTGCGACGCGCAGGAAATCACTTGCAGGACGGCTTGGAGCTATGTCGCCGGGCATGTCGACGCGGGCGAGACAGGCGGGCATTCCGCACGTCGGGAGCTGTCCGGGGAGACATCATTGGTACCGGAACGCATTTGCGCGACCAGCTTCTGCGAGCCATTCTACGCAGCGGACGATGATCGCTTTGAGCTCGCCCTTCACGTTTCGTCGCGATGGTCGCGGCGAACGCCAAGGCGCGCCTCAAAGGCAAGCATTCCGCGTTCAGATCCTCACATGCGACGCGGCAATGGAGCACGCACGGTTCGGCACCCAGCGCAATTTGTTCGCCTGCGCAAAACGCGAATTCATCGACCGACCGCCCTGCGAGTGCCTGCGCGTCGTCAGCGACTGATTCGACGCGCATCGCGCCGCTTGTTATTGTGTGCGGCACCAACCGGCATGCCGCACCGCCGCACCCAGGCCACGCGCCGATCGACCGCTCCGATGCTGCCCAGACCGACCCAATTCCTTCGCAACCGAATCCAGCAGCTGCACAAGCGTGTTGGCGGCAAGCACTGGTTTCCGCACGTGCCGCTGGCCTTCCTGCTGGGGCTCGGCGGTTTCTGGTTGCTGCAAACCGACCTGGGCCGGCAATGGCGCCACGTCGTCCAACAGTTACTGAACGGCGGACAGGGTCTGCATCCCGCGTTGCTGCCGCCGCTTCTGATCGGCGTCGGCATGGTGATCATGGCCTTGGGTCTGCTGTTCCGCTCGCGGCTCGCCTGGACGATGGCCCTGCTGCTGGCCGCGACTGCGGCGGTCAGCATGTTTTTCGGGCAGCGCAGCCACGCCCACCTGCTGATCGGCTACTTCATCCTGATGCTTGCGTTGCTGGTGTTCGCATGGCGCCAGTTCGACCGGTCCAGCGTCACCGCCAGCACATTGTTTGCCTTGACCTCGGTGGTGATGCTGGTCGTGTACGCCACCCTCGGCTCGTTTTATCTTGGCGCCGACTACAAACCGCAAATTACGGATCTGGTGACCGCGCTGTATTACGCGATGGTCACGATGAGCACGGTAGGGTATGGCGACATTACGCCACAGACATCCGAGGCGAAACTGTTTACGGTATCGATCATCGTGCTCGGCGTCGCGGTATTCGCGACCTCGCTGACCGCGGTGATCGCGCCATTGGTCACCCGCAGCTTTCAGCGCATCGTCAATCGCAAGGGTATCCGCATGCAACGTGAAAACCATTTTGTCGTAATCGGCAATACGCCGCTGGCGCTCAATACCTGGCGAGAGCTGGCGCGTCGCGGGCATCCCACCACGCGGATAGTGCGCCAGACCCCGGAATCCGGGGTTCCCGACGACGTCGACCTGATCGTCGGCGAGCCCAGCGACAGCGACATCCTGCTCAAGGCTGGCGCCGACAAGGCGCAGGCGGTGCTGGCCATGCTAGACGACGATTCCGAAAACGCTTTCGTGGTGCTGGCGGTCAAGGAACTGGGTGGCAAGGCGCGCACTGTCGCCGCGGTCAACGACGCGCACCACCTTGCGCGCGTGCAACTGGTACAGCCGGACGTCGTGATCGCGCCGCAGATCCTAGGCGGTGAACTCGCCGCGATGCTGTTGAGCGGCGAAGAAGTTACCGCCGACTTCGTCATGCAGCGCGTGTTCCAGCAGGGGGGCGACGCGGAAGCACCGGCACACAAGCCTGCTGCCTGAATCGATACGCAAACCACCAACCGGAGACAACGACTCTACGATGGAACAGTGGCTGTACCACACCGAATGGCTCGGCAATTCCACGCTTTCCTGGGTGATCGCCGCCGTTGGCGCATTGCTCGGCTATGTCGTCGCTCACAGCGTGGCCGCGATTCTGGGCTCGCGGCTTGGGGGCCTCGCCAAGCGTACGCACCGTCCTGGCATCATCGTCGCTGCCGCTGTCGTCGAGGCGACCCGTGGCTGGCTGCTGCTGCTGATTGCGATTGCCGTGGCGCTCGAATTCCTGCACCTCGGCAACACCGCGAAGGACATCAAGGACGCCCAACACTATCTGCAACTCGTGACCTGGTCGCTGGTAGGCATTCAGATTGCCTTCTGGGCCTGCGCGCTGCTGGTGTCGTGGCTGCACAAGTCAGCCCGGCGCAACGATTCACACGCCGCCCCGGTCATGCTTGGGGTGCTCACTTGGGCCGTGCAATTCGTGGTATGGGTCACCTTGGTACTGGCGGTATTGTCCGCGGGCGGCGTCAACATTTCCGCGTTCGTCGCCAGCCTCGGCGTCGGCGGCGTGGCCGTGGCACTGGCGTTGCAGAATGTGCTCGGCGACCTGTTCGCTTCGATCAGCATCGGACTCGACAAACCGTTCGAGGTCGGCGAGTTCATCGCCTTCGGTTCGGATCTCGGCACCGTGACCAAGGTTGGTATCAAATCGACCCGAATCCAGTCGCTTTCAGGGGAAGAACTCGCGATCTCGAATTCTGTCCTGCTCAAGAACCTGATCCACAATTACACGCGGATGAAGCAGCGGCGCGTGGTTTTCGATTTCGGTCTGCCGTTCGAGACGCCGCGCGAGAAAATCCCCGAAGTGGTCGATCGCGTGCGCGCATTCATCGACGCGGAGAAGCAGACGCGATTCGACCGCGGCACGTTCATCGGCTTCGCCGAATCAGGCCTCAATTTCGAATTCGTTTATTACGTGCTGGACCCCTCCTACAACACATTTGTCGAAATCCAGCAGCGCATCAACCTCAAGATGCTTGATGCCTGGGATGAGTTTGGTATCGAGTTCGCTGTCCCAACGCGCAAGATGCACGTTGCGGCAGCGAAAGGCGCGCCCGCCCTGCAGGTATCTCCCCCGAAGCAATGACCCCACCGCAAGCTTGACGCCCGCCCGCCAGGCGCGGCGGCGCGATCATGACCGTTTCTACACACGGTTTGTCGATAATCGGCCAGACACACGCATGCCGGCAGCCGAATGTACAGCGGTATCCGGCACGGATGCGGATGGAGGCCGGCATGAGCAGAACCGCAAACATCTCTGCATTGGGTTACGGCGCATTCGCCGTAACGCTGTGGCTGGCCAGCATGGCGTCCGCCGGCTGGTTCAGGCCGGCCTCGAACACCGTCCTTCTGCAGCCGTTGATGATCGTGCTCGGCGGCTGCGTACTCGCCGCCACCGGAATCCTGAAGAGCGTGCGGGAGAACACCCTCGACACGGTGCTGTTTCTCGCTTTCGCCGCATATTGGTGGGTGGCCGGACTGGCGCAGCACAATGTGAGCGCAGGTTTTATTGCTCCCTCGCCCGGCTGGCTGGGCTGGTATTACATCGTTTGGTCGTTCCTCGCGTTCTGCATCTGGATCGCGGCCTGCAGGGACGGAGTCGCCAGAATGTTGTTCACGCTAGGGCTGTGCCTGTCCCTGCTCGCCTACGCGCTGGCTGCGTGGGTTCACCTCGATGCACTGACCGTTCTCGGCGGCTACCTCGGTCTGGTCACCGCCGTTGTCGGCATCTACATCGCGGCGGCCGAGATGATGAACGGGATGTTCGGTCACGTCGTGCTGCCATTGGGCGAAAGCACGACCGACAGCGGCTCAACCCCATCCTGAACATCGAGCAACAACCTTCGCGAGCGAAGGCAGCGCGGAACTCCGGCGCTTTTTGATCGAAGCCCCATTCGAGGCGGCTGTTGCGAAACGCCAGGCCAGGGAGTTCCTGGACCAAGGGTGGATGGCGGCTTCAGCGCTTGGCCATGGAGGGTAGCGGCTCTGGCCATTGTGATCTAGATGAGTATGGGTACCCCGCGCACCCATCCCTTCGGCGACGCAGCGATCAGGGGTCGACCGCGCGGCAAGCGTTCGCTGGTGCGTCGCCGCATACCGTGGTAATTTTGCGGCATGGCATCACCGCGCGTCATCAAGAAGTATCCCAACCGACGTCTGTACGACACCCGCGTTTCCAGCTACATCACGCTGGAAGAGGTGCGGCAGCTCGTACTGTCCGGTGAACACTTCGAAGTCCGTGACGCCAAGACCAACGAGGAACTGACCCGTGCGGTCCTGCTCCAGATCATTGCCGAGCACGAACAGCACGGCCAGCCGATTTTTTCCACAACCCTGCTCTCGCAAGTCATCCGCTTCTACGGCGATGCCATGCAGGGCTTCGTGGGCGGCTATCTCGAGAACAGTCTGCAGGTGTTCATGGAGCAGCAGCACAAGTTCCGCGACCAGTTGAACAACCTGCTTGGTCAGACTCCCTGGTCGATGCTGAACGAAGTCACCGAGCGCAATCTCGAACTGTGGAAGTCGATGCAACCCGGCGCGGCGCCCGCTGCCAAGCCCGAACCCCCGACCGACGCGGACGAGGGCAAACTGCGCCGAAAGCGCCGTTGACACCCCGTCGCGGGGTTCGTACTATTCCGCTGATTGCTGCGGCGCAACACATGCCGCTGCGCCGCATTTTCCGGAGATTTCCATGACAAAACGTGTAGCCGTCGTAACCGGCGGTATCGGGGGGCTGGGCACGGCCATCTGCCAACAACTTGCACGCGACGGACGACAGGTCGTCGCAGCGGATCTCGGCAGCCGCCAGGATCGTCTCGCCGCATTCCGCGAGGAGACCATGGAGTACAACGGCAGCATTGTGTTCGCGCCAGCGGATGTCTCCCGCTTCGAGGATTGCGACGCGCTGGTCAAGCACCTCACCGAGGAATACGGCAGCGTCGACATCGTCGTGAACGCTGCGGGCATTACCCGCGACACCAGCCTCAAAAAGATGAGCCAGGCACAGTGGAGCGACCTGATGCACGTCAACCTTGACGGTGTGTTCAACATGTGCCGCAACACCGTCGAAGGGATGACCGAACGCGGTTTCGGCCGTATCGTCAACATCAGTTCGGTCAACGGCCAGACCGGCCAGTTCGGCCAGACCAACTACTCAGCGGCCAAAGCCGGCATGCACGGTTTCACCATGGCACTGGCGCGCGAAGTCGCGAAGAAAGGCGTCACCGTCAACAGCGTGTCGCCCGGTTATTGCAAAACGGAAATGGTGATGAAGGTTCCGGAAGACATCCGCGCCCAGATCGTCGCGCAGATTCCTGTCGGGCGTTTGGGCGAGCCGTCCGAGATCGCCCGCACGGTCGCGTTCCTCACCGCCGACGACGCCGGCTTCATCACCGGCGCCAACATCCCGGTCAACGGCGGGTATTTCATGTCGTTCTGAGGCGCCGCGCCTCATGCGTATTCAACCATCGAGTGCAGCCAAACGCTTCTGCAATTCTTCCAGTCGCAAATCGGCATGCGCGCCGGGCGATACGCGCGCGGCGAGGCTCTCCTCCGGGTTACGTCCGTGCCCCGCCGATTGCACGGCCTCCCCCGCCGCACGGTAGGCATCACGGAACGGAACGCCGGCAGCGGCCTGTTCGATTGCGACATCGGTCGCATACATTGCCGGTTCGATGGCTGCGCGCATCGCGGCTTCGTTCCACTGCATCCTTGCAAGCAGGTCGGGCACCAGTTCCAGCGCCATCAAGCCATAGTGGACGCCATGGAAGATCGCCCCCTTGCTGAATTGCAGGTCGCGCTGGTAACCGGACGGCAGCGACAGCAATTGCTCGACTTCGGTACGTGCGGCAGCAACACTCGCGTAGCTCGCACGCAGCAATTCAATCACGTCCGGATTGCGTTTGTTGGGCATGATCGACGAACCTGTCGTGTATTCCGCAGGCAGTGCTACGAATCCAAACTCGCTCGTGGTGAACAGTGACAGGTCCCACGCCAGCCGGCGTACATCCAGCACGGCGCTGCCAATGGCTTCCAGCGCCGCCATCTCGAACTTCCCGCGCGACAACTGCGCGTATGTCGCGCTGATCTGCATGCGCGCAAATCCCAGCGCACGCGTCGTGTGGTCACGGTCCAGTTTCAGGTTGACGCCGTAACCCGCCGCGCTGCCCAGCGGGTTCGCATCGATCCAGTCGCGCGTCTGTTTGGCCCGCCACACATCATCGATGAACGCCTCGGCATAGCCGGTCCACCACATCGACGTCGACGATACGACCGCGCGTTGCAAGTGGGTGTAACCCGGCATCACCAGCGATTCTTTCGACGCACGCTCGAGACATATCGATGCGATCGACTTGCAATGCGCCTGCAATGCGGACAATTTTTCCTTCAGCCACAGACGCGTGGCGACCAGGATCTGGTCGTTGCGACTGCGTCCGGTGTGGACCTTGCGGCCGGTGTCGCCCAATCGTTCGGTCAGACGCGCTTCGATTGCGGAGTGACCGTCCTCGAAACGCTCGTCGAGCACGAAAGCGCCGCTGCGAAAACCCTCCACCAGCGCATCGAGCTCGTGTTTCAACGCCGTACATTCATCCTCGTTCAGAACGCCGATATTCGCCAACCCCACGATATGCGCTTGGCTCGCCGCGACGTCATGCAGGAAGAATTCACGATCCAGCAGCACGTCGTCGCCGGCGAGGAAATGCATGATCTTCGCGTCGATCCTGCTGTCGGATTTTTGCCAAACGGGATCGGTCATGGTCGGTTCTCGCCTGCTTCGCTCATCATCCCGGCGACGTCCGGAATCCAATTCCTGCTACCGGCACAGAGTCGCATCCAGTCGATGCCAGAAAGAATGTTCATAGGGGAATGGCTGTCAACTCTTCCACACCGATTGCCAGATTGATGTTCTGCATCGCTTGCGTCGCCGCCCCTTTCAAAAGGTTGTCCAGCGTGGCGACGACGACCAGCCGCTTTCCGTCCGCAGACATCGCGACGCCGCCGATCTCGGCATGGTGTTGACCCGCGATCCGGCTGACCCAGGGTGGATCGCCGACGACCCGCACCAGTTTCTCGTCGTCGTAAGCGTCGCGATAGAGCGCCATCACTTCATCGCGCTTCATCGTGCGCGAGAGACACAAATTGCTGGTGACGGTCAATCCGCGGAAGTGCGGCGCGACGTGCGGCATGAACTCCACCGGTACGCCGAGATGAAATGCCGCTTCCTTCTCGTGTACATGCCCGGTCAACGCGTACGGCATCAGGTTGTCACGCAGCTTTTCCGGATCGTTCTTGTCCGATGGCGTGGTCCCCGCACCGGAATAGCCCGACACGCCGAAACACACCGGCGGCGCGGCCAGCAAATCCTTGAGCGGTGCCACGGTCAGTTCGATCGCAGTCGCGAAGCAACCCGGATTGCTGATTCGCCTCTCGCCGCGCCATTGATCGCGGGTCAATTCCGGCAGGCCGTAGTACCAGGACTTGTCGAAACGATAATCTGCAGAGAGGTCTAGTATCAGCGTATCCGGCGCCACGGCGTCGAGCGTTTCGACATACGTTGAAGCCTTGCCGTTCGGCAGCGCCAGTACCACGATGTCCGCGTGCTTGGCGGCGACGGCCCGCGGGTCGAGGTTCTCGTAGCGCAAATCATCTTTGAAGGTGTCATGGTGATCGGCCAAACGCTGTCCGGCCAACTCGCGCGACGACACGAACACCGGTTCCAGCGACGGATGCGCCGCAACAAGCCGGATCAATTCGGCACCCGTATGGCCACGGGCCCCGACGATTCCGGCGGTTTTCCTGTCAGTGCCCATCTCATCCATCCAGCAACGTCGGTTGGCGCCGGGTGCAATGGTCGACGCAACGCGCCATAGCCGCGAAGTCGCCGTCCAAGCCGTACCAGAATACCTTCCAGCGCGCCTGCTTGAAGCATCCGTCCGATTCCTCGTGGTAGAACGCGTTGACCGGATTGCCGTGGCGCGAGCGCCAGAACAGGCGCGGGTTCTCGCCCCGCATCACCTGCCACACCGCTCGGCCCAATCCCTCGCCCTGCGCCTCTTCCAGCACCGCGAACTTGTCGAGGTAGGCCATCCCGTCTTCCAACGTCATGACCAACGCCGCGCGATAGTTCTCGCTGACGTAAATGCGAAGCGGCTCGGTACGTTCGAAGTAGTCGGGCACCAGCTTCCGGCCGAAGCTCGATTCGATCACGGTACGCATTCGTTCCCGATCCACGCCGTCCCACGACTCGAACCGCAGCACCTTCTCGCCGCGTCGCACCAACGTCCCGGATCCCTTGTGGGTGAACAACTCCTTCGCGAGCTCGGCAGGACGCGTGATCGACACCGAGGAGCTCGGCGGCAGGTCATCCAGGAGTTCCGCGATCTGCTGAAGCTTCAGGCGCATCCCGCCATCCAGCCACGGCTGCGCCGTCAAGTGTTCGTATTCGCTCGACAGGTTGATCGAGTCGATGACCTGACCGGTACCATCGAGCAGACCGCCGGTACCGGTCAAGAAAACGATCTTGTAAGGCTGCAGCACCCGAACCAGTGCGTTGGCCGCGAAATCGGCATTGACGTTGAGGATCTGCCCTTCCTCGGTTTCGCCGAGGCTGGCGATGATCGGAATCGACCCCATGCGCAAGCTTGCCTCGATGGGTGCGAGTTCAATCCGGTCCACCTTGCCTACCAGCCCGTAGTTCTCGCGGTCGAGGCAGCTCGCGGCAAACACCCCCGACACGACGGACGTTGCACGGGTGTCCATCGCATGCAGCGCATCGACGAGTTTCAGATTCTGCTGATGGAACACGCGCCGGACGATGCCGAGTGCTTGCGGCGGCGTCACCCGCAAGCCATTGAAGATACGCTTCTCTATGCCGGCGCTGACCAGCTCGTCGTCGAGCTGCGGTCCGGCGCCATGCACGACGATCGGCGTCAAGCCGACCTGTTGCAGGAAAGTCAGCGAGGATGCGAGGTCCGTCAGCTCGTCGCGCAATACCGCGCCGCCCACCTTGACCACGGCGAAGCGCTTGGCGTCGATTTGAGAGAATCGCTTCAGATACTGCTGGATTTCCCGGGCACTGCCCATCGCCGACAACAGCCGAACGATGGTTTGGCGCGTGCCGAGTTGCGCGTTCATGACCTGTTCCCAGCGACGATACCGTGGATGGTTTCCACATAGGTGCGCAACTGGCCGAGCGCGACCCACTCATCTGCGCTATGGGCTTGGGCAATGTCGCCCGGGCCATATACGAATGTGGTGTATCCCGCCTGCGAGAAAAGCGACGCCTCGGTCCAGAAATCGACTGCGTCACCGACCGGTATTTGCCACGCATCCGCCGCCAACCGCGCAGCGTGTTGATTCGTTTCCGCGTGTTTGGCATCGGCCGGCAAGGGGGGGCCGCGAAACGTTTCATCGAAGTCCGCCGGCGCCGGTTCGCAGAGGGTGCGGAAGCGTTCGAGCAAGTCGTCCATGTCCATCGATGGCAACGGCCGCACACCGAAACGCAGCGTTGCCTCCGGGGCAATGATGTTGGCCTTGATGCCGCCCTCGATGCGGCCGATGTTGAAACGCAGACCACGCATGCCACCGAAATTTTTTGCTGCTTGTGCCTCGGCAAAATCCAATGCGGCAACACCCCAGCGGACCGCCTGATGCAGCGCGCTGTCGGATGGCGCCTGCCTGGCGGAAGCGTGGCCCGCGCGCCCTTCGAAGCGCACGCGCACCGACTGGATGCCGCGATGCGCGACAATCGCCTTGCAGCACGTGGGCTCGGCGACCAGCACACTCCCGAATGCAGGCCCGTTTTCCAGAAACGCCCGAATGCAGCGCGGATCTGCGCCCTCCTCATCCGTTGTGAACAGCAACGCCATGTCGCCGTTCGTGGAGTTCGCCGTCGCCAGCAACCCCGCCGCCGCGCCCTTGATGTCGCAGGCGCCGAGACCGACCGCGCGGTCGCCGGTCACGCGCAGTTCGAACGGACTGGCGCTCCATCGCGGTGAATCCGGCACGGTATCGAGATGCACGTTGAACAACAGCTTCGGCTGGCCGCGGACCGCGTAAAGGCTGACCGCACCTGCGCCATGATCATTCACCTGCACGTCCCACCCGGGGAGTTGTGCACGCAGGTAATCGAATATCCCGCCGGTATCGATGGCACGCGGAGGATTGCGCGTGTCGAACGCGACCAGCCTGTGCAGGTGATGCAGCGTCGCGTCCAGCAGCGAAGAACCCTGCGTCATTTGCGGTTGACCTCGGCCCAAAGCGTGCTGCTCATGCCGTAAAGCTTGATGAAGCCTTCCGCTTCGGCCACACCCCAATCGGCGGCCTGCGCGTACGTTGCACCCTTCGCATTCAGGATATGTCTGGAGTCCACGGCCAGAGCAACGACGCTGCCGCCGTGCGTCTCCAGGATCACGTCGCCTTCGACGCAACGCTGGCTGGACGCAAGGAACGCCTCCAGATCGGCTTTCAACGGATCCTGGAAGAAGCCTTCGTACACCAGCTCCACCCATTTGCGCGAGACCTCCGGCTTGAAACGGTTCTGTTGCTTGCTGAGGACCGCCTCCTCCAGTGCACGATGTGCGGTCAGCAACGCCACGAGACCCGGCGCCTCGTATACGATCCGGCCTTTGAGGCCTATGGTCGTGTCGCCGGTGTACAGCCCGCGACCGACGCCGTAGCGCGCAAACAGATCGTTCAATTTTGCTAGCAGCATGTGTCCGGCGATCCGGTCGCCATTCAGCGTCTTCGCCTCCCCGCCGGTGAAACCAAGCTTGACTCTCAGCGATTCGGAGGGCCATTCACAGCGCGGTTTGCACCAACCACGCGCACCCTCTCCCGGCGATTGCCAACGGTCGATCTCGCCACCCGACAGCGTCACGCCCAGCAGGTTTTCGTTGATGGTGTAGGCCTGCTGCTTCGCGCGCACCTCGACACCACGCTCTTTCAGGTATGCCTGCTCGTACGCGCGCACCGCGGCGTGCTGCTTCTGGATTTCCCTGATCGGTGCGACGATTTCGTAATCGCCAAGCGCCTTCACGGTGAGGTCGAAACGCACCTGGTCGTTGCCCATCCCGGTGCAACCATGCGCGACCGCGCGCGTGCCAAGCTCCGTCGCTCGTTTGATCGCGGCTTCGACGATCAGGTAGCGATCGGAAACCAGCAGCGGGTATTGCCCTTGGTAAGCCTCCCCAGCCCATATGAAGGGTTTGACGAAATGCTCCCACAGCGCGGGACCACCATCCAACGTAACGTGGCTGGCTACGCCCAGCTCTTCCGCGCGCGATTCAATCCAGGCGCGCTCGTTCGCGCCCACGCCACCGGTATCTACAAACACGGTATGCACATTCCAGCCGCGCTCCATGAGGTAAGGCACACAGAAACTCGTGTCGAGGCCGCCCGAAAAGGCGAGAACGATGTCTTTGCTCATGCTTCAAATCCTGTAATGACGATCAGACGTTTTCGACCACGATGCGCGGTTCGCAACGCACCGGGAAGTTGACGGAGCTGGCAATGAAGCAGGCGTGTTGGGCGTCTTCATGCGCCGTTTCGGCCTTCGCAGCATCGCTCGTGGCCGTGATCGTCACCATGGGATGCAGCACTACCTGGGTGAAATGCCCTCCGCTGCCGACAGTTTCCATCGTGCCCTCGGAAGCATCGGAGTAGGCCGTCACCACAACACCAGCCAGCGTGGCAATGTGCAGATAGGCCAGCATGTGGCAGGTGGACAGCGCCGCCACCAGCATGTCCTCCGGGTTATGTTTTGCGGGATCTCCGCGAAACGCCGGGTCGGACGAACCAGCGATGTCCGGTTTGCCGTCAATCCGGACCACATGGTCGCGCCCATAATTGCGGTAACCGTCCGTCCCGCTGCCGAGATTGCCGGTCCACTCCACCTCGACTCGATAGTGGTGCAGCTGTCCTGTCATAACGATGCCTCCGGTTGTGTTTGCGACAGGAGTTTCGCCATCACCGCCTTCTGCACATGCAGGCGGTTTTCGGCTTCGTCGATCGCGATGCAGTACGGCGCATCCATCACCGCGTCGGTGGCCTTGACGTTGCGGCGCAAGGGCAGACAGTGACTGAAGACTGCGCCATGCGTAAGCGCCATCTTGGCCTCGTCCACGATGAAATGTCGGTACGCATCGCGAATCGGCTTTTCCTTTTCCCACCGACCGAAGAACGGCAGTGCGCCCCAGCTCTTTGCATATACCGCGTCGGCACCTCGATAGGCATCCTCGATGTCGTGGGACACGCGCAACGAACCGCCGTTTTCGCGTGCGTTCTGCTCACTGAATTGCAGGTAACGTTCGTCGAGCACGTACTCCGGTGTAGGACACAGCAGCGTCACATCCATGCCCATCCTGGTCGCGATCAGCAATGCGGAATTCGCCACTGCCGTATTGAGCGGCTTGGGGTGGTAAGTCCACGTCAACACGTATTTCCTGCCGCGCAATTCGCCCAGGCGCTCCTTCAGCGCCAAGGCGTGCGCCAGCTCCTGGCAAGGATGGGTGATGGTCTCCATATTGATGACGGGCACGGTGGCATACTGCGCGAACGACTTGATCACGCGATCCTCCCGGTCCACCGACCAGTCCCGAAACCTTGGGAACGCGCGCACCGCAATCAGGTCGACGTAACGCGACAGCACGCGTGCGACTTCGGCGACGTGTTCTTCGGCTTCCCCGTCCATGACCGTGCCAACATCAAACTCGATTGGCCACGCGTCCTTGCCGGGGGACAGCACGATCGCATGGCCACCGAGCTGGAACGCCCCAAGCTCGAAGCTGGTACGCGTGCGCATCGACGGGTTGAAGAAGAGCAACGCGATCGATTTGCCGGCGAGCTGCGCCCCGACCGGCGTCCGCTTGAATGTGGCGGCCTGGTCCAATAGTCCGTCGATTTCGGCACGGCTCCAGTCCTGGGTGGTTATGAAGTGTCGAAGCGTCATGTTGTTCTCGCTGTTTCCATTCGGGGGTGGGTTCCGGCCAATCCATGGCCGGAATGACGACGATGAGCCGAGGCAAAAAAAGGCACAACAAAAACCCGGCACATTGGCCGGGTTCTTGTCGTTCTGTGCAACTGAAACGCGTGCGACTGCCTACCCGGCCGAATGTTTGGACTCCGGTCGGCGCGCGCGCGAGGTCATCCCGGCTGCCGCGCGGGCGCTGGTAAGAATGACTGGATGAGTAAGAGCAAATGCAATCATGTCGGGGGCGAATCGGTGAGGACGCATCCTTGCATACCCATTGTGCGGATGCAATGGGTACGGGGATAATTTTCTACGGGGCTAGTTACGAAGCGGCAGTTGTGGCAATTCAGGCCATGGGCGCCCGTTCTGATGCCGCTTGAGCGCGGATATCGGAACCGGCGTGAGATCTGAACGATGAGCGATTACGCATGATTGCAGACCACGTCTAGTCCGCCGGAGCAATGGTCACCCTGACGCGCAGACGCTCGCCCGGATCGTACGGCACGCGCGACATATACACGTCGCCGCGGTAGCGATACTCGACATCGTAGGCCACGATCTGCTGCTGTGGCGCATAGTTGTCAATCGGGCGACAGACAGTTTGCTGGGTCGTGTAGTCACGATCGTGTGCTGACGAAACCTGATTGCCGATCGCGCCGCCGGCCACGGCACCAGCGACGGTCGCCGCCTTGCGCCCATCGCCCTTGCCGACGGTGCTGCCGAGCACTCCACCCACGATCGCACCCAGTAGGGTTCCGCCTGTACGGTTGTCGTCCCGCCGAGTTACCGTCTGGGGGTAGCACTGCTGCTGTGGCGGACCGGCCACCGCGGCGTACACGGGGTCCACACGCAAGACCTCGGCCCAGCCATAGTGGACATTCGGCGCCTGTGCCGACGGCGGAGGTGGCGGGGGGGGATAATTCTGCGCATTTGCGGCCGCCGCAAAACCGAACAAAAGCGACGCAATCAGGATTTTTGACATGATGCACTTCCCCCAGCGGTTTTACCAACCCATGGGACTTTCGATAGTTGGCCCCATTGGACCAGCCGTATGCTGAATCAACGCTCAAGCAGTGAACGCAACCTGATAAAATTGCTTGATTATTTTCCCTGTCATGATCTCGCCCATCCCGGATGACTCTGCGCCTTTACAACTCGCTGACCCGCCGCATCGAGCCCTTCGAGCCGTCCGATCCGGCACGCGTCACGATGTATCTGTGCGGACCCACCGTGTACAGCTACGTGCACATCGGCAACGCGCGCGGGCCGGTGGTGTTCGACGTGCTGGCGAGCCTGCTCCGCCGCAAATATTCGCGGCTGGTGTATGCGCGCAACATCACGGATGTCGACGACAAGATCAATGCCACTGCCCACGAAGCAGGGCTGCCGATTGCCGCGATCGCCGAGAAGTACGCCGCGGTCTATCGTGAGGACATGGCCAAGCTCGGAGTCGCACCACCAGACGTTGAACCGCTCGCGACTGCTCACATCGGACCCATCGTCGCGATGTGCGAGGCGCTGGTCGCGTCCGGGCATGCCTATGCCGCCGAGGGACACGTGCTTTTCGACGTGGATTCTTACTCCGCCTATGGTGCGCTTTCAGGCCGCAATACCGACGAGCTGATTGCCGGCGCGCGCGTCGATGTCGCGCCGTACAAACGCAGTCCCGCCGACTTCGTGTTGTGGAAACCCTCCACGCCCGAGTTGCCCGGTTGGGACAGTCCGTGGGGCCATGGTCGGCCCGGCTGGCACATCGAGTGCTCGGCGATGGCAGCCGCCCATCTCGGCGAAACAATAGACATCCATGCGGGCGGCGTCGACCTGGTATTTCCGCACCACGAAAACGAGATCGCGCAGTCCACCTGCGCGCACGGCGGCAGAACCTTCGCGCGTTTCTGGCTGCACAACGGCATGCTGACCTTCGGCGGCGCGAAGATGAGCAAATCGGTCGGCAATGTCAGGCAACTGCACGCGCTGCTGCAACAGCACCCGCCCGAGGCCATACGCTATGCGTTGCTCAGTGCGCACTACCGGCAGCCACTGGACTGGTCGGAGACGTTGATCGAACAAAGCGTTTCGACATTGGATCGCCTATACCGAACGCTGCGGGATCTGGCTGAATTCGATGTCGAGCCCGCGGTCGGGAGAGCCGACATGGAAGCGGCGCTGGAAGACGATCTCAATACTCCGCAGGCACTGGCCGTACTGAATCACGAAGCCTCGTTCGCGCGCCACGTACTCGACAAGTCGAAGCGTCCGCTGGGCGACGCCGAGCGCGCAGAGCTCGACAATGGCAAGGCCAACCTGTTGGGTTGCGGCGCGTTGCTGGGCTTGCTGCAACAGGATCCGGAAGCATGGTTCAAGCGCGGAAGGGAACCCACCGACGCCGCGCACGTCGAAAAGTTGATAGAAGCACGTCGCGTGGCGCGTGACGCGCGTGATTTCGCCCGCGCCGACGAGATTCGCAAGGAACTTACGGTCATGGGGATCGCCATCGAGGACGGTCCGCAGGGCACGCGCTGGAAGGTCGCCAATCCATGAACGCATCCGCTATCCAGAACGCCCAGCTGGAAATCACTGAGGAATTCGCATTCTTCGACGACTGGACGGGGCGTTACCAGTACCTGATCGATCTCGGCCGCAAATTACCGCCCTTGGCCAACGATGAAATGACCGACGCCAACAAGGTCGATGGTTGCCAGTCGCAGGTGTGGATCGTGGTATCCGGCGACGCGCAGCGCCTCGACCTGCGCGCGACCAGCGATTCCGCGATCGTGTCCGGTCTGGTCGCGTTGCTGCTGCGGGTGTATTCGGGTCACGGCGCGCAGGAAATCCTCGACACCGATCCGGCCTTCATCAATGCGATCGGACTCGGCAAACATCTTTCGCCCACCCGTTCCAACGGCCTCGCTTCGATGGTCAAGGCCATCAAGGCGCATGCGAAGCGCGCGCTGACGCAAACGTAACCGAACGAAACGAAGCGGGAGCCGGCCAATCATCCGCTCATCGGTTGCAACGGCCTCCCCCGGAGGACCGAGCGCGAAACAGCGGCCGAATGTCCGCGACCGCGGAAGCGAACATGGCATCGAGACCGGCCCCAAGGAGTCGGTCGCGGTGGCCTGCTTCCGGAAACGATGGTCGCCGCCAAGCTCTGGACATCAATGGCGTCGGCCCGCGGCGCCTTGCTGTTCCACCTGCTCAGCAAGCCCTACGGGCAACCAGCGTCATCATCACCACCAATCTCGACGTCGCCGAATGGGCCAGAGCCTTTGGCAAGGCCATGATGATCACGGCGTTGCTCGATCGCCGGACGCGCCACCGTTACAACGTCGTAACCAGCGACCAGTTGCATTGCTTCCTTCACAGTTCAGCCGCAACAGGCGAGCGTGTCCGGGCATGCAACCAGGCAAGAACCGAAAAGACGACAAGCATCGCAACGGCGTAAGCCGACCACCGGCAGGAGCCACAACCGCCGAAGCGCAGTTGCACTTCAACCAAGGTGCTGGAACTGAAAAGCCGTGTCCAGCCCCGGGCCCATCTTCAATCGGCACGGCGGGTCGGCTTTACATCGGTATCAACATGCAACGCTTACTTGCGCATGAAACGGCGGCGCGCCACGGACAAAATCAGTCGTTGCAGCGGGTTGTCGTTGCCCCCCGGTCGCCACGTGCGCACAAGCTTGTTACGGTAGGCGTCGAAGTGCATGCCGCGAGGTGCCGCGAGCACCTTGCCCCTGCCCAGCAAGATCTTCAACGCTTGGGTACCGGCTATCCCGGCACAGATTTCACATGCCATGGGCGTCGACGGTCCCCGCTCATGGACCAAGTCCACCGCAGTCGGATCGACCAGATAGGCTTGATGCAGCACGGCGGGTGCCAATCCCACCATGAAGCGCAGCAACTGCTCGTTCTTCGTGCGGCCTTCCAGCCGGAAATATTCTTCGAACGCCATGTGACCCGGCAGGAACGCCAGTACCGCGGCACCCATGCCCAATGGCGCCGCGGTAATCGCGGGAATGCCGCGTTCGGCACACAGGGCGAACAGCTTGGCACGGATATCGAGTACGAAAAAGTCCAGCCCGTCGACATACAGATCCACGCCCGACAGAAACTGCTCCATGTTGTCGAAGGTGACACCGTCGGGAAACTTGTTGATGTCCAGATCCGGATTGATGTCGCGCGCCATTCGGGACACCACGTCGACTTTGGGCTGCCCCGCGGTCGACTGGAACGCCCCGGCCTGCCGGTTGAAATTTTCCGTGCCGAAACGATCGAGATCCGCCACGTTGAATGACTGGATGCCGAGTCGGGTCAGGGTCAACAGATGGCTGCCTCCAACGCCGCCTAGCCCGGCAATCGCCACGCGCTTGGAACGAAGCTTCGCCTGTTCGGTCGCGGATATCCAGCCGATCGTGCGGCTGAACGCCGTGGCATAGTCGAACGGCTCCGTCGTGACCGGTGCATCGGAGCTCACGCGATACCTACCTTCGGCACTGTTGCATTACGCCGCTGCCGCACTGGGCACATTACACTGGCTCGCTGCTGCACTCAACATCAACATGTTGCAAAAATAACGCCTTGCCAGTGCCTCGCGCAATGATGGGCCTTGCGGGTGATTTCCCGATGCCGGACCACTGTCTGGCACGCGGTCACGGCGTCGGAAAACCTTACATGCTGCATCGGTCCGTGAATGGGTCGCCGCCGTAGTCGGCACGCGCATGCATCTGATTGATAATTCGGTACAAATTTGGAAAGCTCTGGCTCGGCCCGTGAGCCGTGCTCGGTATCATGGACAGGATTTGCGTCGGAATACTTTACAATTTCACGGTTCAACGACGTTCTGCGGCGACGGCTCGCCCAACGAAACTACACACTATTCACTTTCTATATCAATAACTTATGTACATGTCACCAACAATGTTCCGGATGTGGCACGGGTTATGCTCCTCGTCTACCTTGCAGAACAAGGATTCGACATGCAGTGCACGAAAACTGTACGTTGACGGAAACTTTATAGGAGGCGTCAGATGAAACATCTCAAGGCAATCATTTTGGGCAGCGCCATCGCCGTCGCAACGATGGCGTCCGGCTCGGCACTGGCCACCGTCGTGGATAACATTCAGTTCAACCCGGGAGCCATCTTCCAGAGCGCCCAACTGTACGAGACCCAAGTCGGCGCCACCGGCGACACACTCTCGGGTTTTGGAATGATCAACTCGATCAACGGCGATACGCACTATTGCGCAGATGGAGGGGCGGATTGCCAGTTGACGTTCACCTTTACGGGCTACACAGTAACCAGCATCAACGCCACCCAAGCCGTGTTTTCAGGCGGAACGATCACGTTCTATGCCTTCGACTCATATGTATTCGATCCGTCCAACCCGGCCACCGCCGACCCGGCGGGCAGCAGCGTGTTCCTGACGACCCAAGGCCACACGTTCTACGACCCCACCAATGGTACCGGGACGTTGATTGCAACCACCTCGTTCCCGGGTAGTTTCCTGTCCGACCAGTTTCAGGGCCACGGAACCGGATTGCTCGACGTCACGGGGGGTGATGCGCAAGCATTATTCAACACCAACACCTTCGTGGACAACCTGCTTGGCTTCGCGGATATCCAGTTCATCAGCGACTTCTCGCCAAACACTTGCGAAGGCACCGGCGTTCCCAATCCCCCCTACGCCATTTGCGGTTCCGGGACAGCAAAATCGTTTGCCATTGCCGTGCCGGAGCCAAATGCCCTCGGCATGATGGGGCTCGGCTTGGCAGGACTGGCCTTGCTGCTGACCCGGCGGCGCAAAGGGAAAGAAGCGGCTTGATGCGGGGAGCGGATCAGTCACATAACACCGGATGATTCACTACTGCTGCCGTAGATCCCTACGGCAGCAGTAATTTGTGTGGTTTGTCGCGGCGCGCGCACAAACTGGCGCTGCCATCGATGGAGCATCCGCGCCCGCTTGGGCCATTCCCGGCACACGATCGCGCCTGTGGATACGCTTGCTGCACCCGTCACACGACGCCGCCATCGAATGCGCCAAAACTTGGGAGCGCGCGCCGCCCACTGAGAACGCTCGGTGCAGACCGCGCACGGCCGAGCCGCAAGAACACGAGCCCATATCCCGGCGCACATAGTTCCCCCAAGGCCGCACGCACCCGTGAGCGCGCCGGCTCGAAGGCCGCCTCTACCGGTACGAACCCCAAGCTGAGTACGCCCGCCGCCGCATACGGCTGGACAGACAGCCTGTCCAGGGTGGCCTGAAGCCACACGCGCTGCAATGCGCGGCCAGCCGCGATCACATCGGACCGCGCCGTGGACGGAATGACGAGCAGACAGAGACCCGGCGACAGCCGGATTGGCAGGTAGGCCGAGCGCCACCCCAGAACCGACGCCGCACCCAGCCGTTTGAACGTGGTCATGACGGCGGGATGACGCATCATCTGGAAGACTGGACGCATCGGTGGTTCCACGGCAAGCGTCGCCGGGGCCAGTCCTTCTTCGCAAACGCCGTGCCAACCCGCGGAAAAGCGGATACTCGAAAAGAGTTCCGCATGCAGCGTCGGGCTCCTGAAACGCAGCGTCTCGGCCTGCCTGATCACGCTGAGTGCGGCTGTTCTCTCACGCGGTATCTGTGGCCACCAAAGCCGCTGCCCGGGAATGAGCCGGGCCTGGGCATCCAGGTGCGCCTGCGTATCGGCGGTGATCGCGCCGCGCCAGGGGAAGCGGCGGTCGGTGTGACGTTGCCCGATGGCGCTAGCCAGCGGCTCCGGTTGGTCGCTCCCGGGATCGCGGAGCCAACGGATGCGGGCGACCAAAAGCTCGTCGTCGTGGCGCGGGAAGATCTGCAGGTCCGCCACATAACCGAGCGACCGGGCGTGGATGATCATGTTTTCCAGGCACGCGCCAGCGGCCAGGTCGCTGAGCACATATCGGGTATCGGATACGCGGCCGCTACGGCCCGCATCGATTCGGAAGTCCAGGTCGTCGTTGCACCACGCAAACCGCCACGGCTGCGAATTATCCGCGGAGGGCGCGGCGATGCCCGCGCGCAAAATGCCTTCTTTCGTATGCCGGTCCACGGTCCGCGTCCCTCCGGAGGATCAGTCGATTATTCCGGCCGATCAGGTTGCCTTGTGCGCTCGGCATTCAAGCCACTCCCGCGAGCACTATACGCGGGGACAAACCCGCGAAGCCATCCGCTACCCTGGGTGGCGTGGCAATCCGGATTGACGACACCTGCTTGGGTGACAACGCGCCCGGGGTACGCCCGGGCGCGGTCCGGAGAACAAGCGCCCTCTCCGATGCGGTGACCTCAGATGCCGGAGGTCACCCGGGCCTAGTCATCACGGAACCCGCACGGCAGATTCACCAGCGAAGCCCTGCGGGACCGCACGCCACTTCAGCTTGGCGTCGAGGTCGACAACGACCGCATGGCCGCTCTCCGGGCTGCCCTACCAACAACCAAGCCGGCCTCGTGACCGACGCCGACGTCCGGTGGGCAGTCCCAAAGCCGGGAGCCGCCGGGTCGAGACTGCGCCGGGCAGAGCGCCAAACGCCCGCCGGATGGCACCGGCCGCGTGGCTGCCAGTCGTGGCCGAAACGCACGCTGCGCAGCGTACCGATGTCAGGTTGCCGACCTGCGACTCGGGTTGGGACACGAGTTGAGGATGATCGCAAAGGCCCCTGAAATTTCTGCGTATCTTGATCCGCCGTTTTCATACCCAGTTCACATAATCACTGCATAGTCTCGACTTAGAATTCGCACAGTCGTCACATACCAGTCACACAATGTAACAAAGGGGGAATAGCGTCCCACGACGGTCTTGGGCGTCCCTGCACGATCAGGGCGAAGGGTGTGGTCGCGGCGCATCTGATCAGGGGTAGTTGCTCAGTTATGAAAGTTTCCGACAGCTCGCAATCCTGTTCCGGCCATGGATTGCCAAGCATCGCGGCATGCATCAACCACGACAGGATTGCGGCCAGATGGAAGCGGTGGTCAAAGTGGTACCAGGACGCGGCCGGTATCCGTACACCGCGCAAAGCAAGCCGGTCCTTCATCGTTGCACCCCTTAGTTCTGGCAGCGGGCGGCGTTGGCACAACGCGTCGCGAATCGGTGACTGAAACATGAAGCCAATGAGATCGATAGAAATGCCCGTGACAGTCATCGACATTGCAGCGCGTCTTGCACGCTCAACGGTGCGCAGCAGTGAACCGCCGTGTGTGTGCGCGACCAGCCTTGAGCAGGTGGAATCGGCTTGGAAGTTGGTATATGAGCGCTACTCACAAATGGGACTGATCGACGAAAACCCGTTTGGCATTCATGCCGTTCCCACTGCCGTGGGATCGCATGCGAGCGTGATTTGGGGGCCGGAAGGACCGGAAGTCGGCTATACGATGACACTGTTCCGCGACAATCCCATGGGGCTCGCGCTGGATAGCGTATACGCACGATATCTGGATGAATTCCGACGCAAGGGGCGCCGCCTGCTTGAAGTGGGAATGCTGGCGGATCGTCGCCGGTGTGTTTCACGCGGCGTCGGGGCCCTCTTCAGCATGATGCGCTGGGCCATACACTTTGGATTACACAACGATTTGACCGATATCGTTATCGGCGTACATCCGCGGCATGCCGAATTCTACGTACGTTGTTACGGCCTCGAAGAATTCGCGCCACCGACAAGCTACCCGCTCGTGCGAAACAACCCGGTGGTGCCCTTGCGCCTGCGTCTGCGCGAGAGCCTGGCGAACGACGTGTTGCCAAGAGGGCTCGCTGATGCGCGCGACAACCCGATACCCACCAGTGCGTTCGCGCATCCCTTCGCATTCGAGCCGAAGCAACTGCACGGTTCCCTGATCGCAGGCCTTTTGAAAGCCCGCTATGGCATTGATCCGGAGGAAAGGCAGACACCGGCCGAGCCTACCGTGGTATCGCGTAGCCAGCGTGAGCGTTGTGACGAACCCAGCCGAGTCAATCGTCTTTTCGGCGCGTCACCCGCGCTGGCGGCCGTGTGAAACCCGTTTGCGTCATTCGTCAGCTAGCGAACAGATACGCTGGCGGCCTTTTGTCGTGGTGCAATGACGCTACCTTGACCGATCCGGGTCCCAAGGCAGCACGATGAGCGGTTCATCGTGTCCGGCCTGGTCGCGCTGCTGCTGCGGGTCTACTCGGGGCACAGCGCGCACGGGCACACACGTAGTCCAGATAAACGAGGCGGAATCCAGAGAATCATCTCGCCAACAGCAGTAACAGGCTGAGCCCAGAAGACCGGAGGCTGGATTATTGGTCGCACGACTGCCATTGAAGCAACGCATGTGCTGGAGGAATCGACCAGTTGCTGCCGGTGGTCGCATTCCGCTTTCCGGCAGGTTGGTCCTGGCGAACATTGACGCTGGTGGTAGCCGGACACTCGCGGAGGTGTCAGAAGGACGTCCGCCTGGTTGGGTTCTGGGGTTCTCTCGCGTTTACTGTGGATTTCGATCATTTGGCCGTCTGGATGGCTAACGCCGTCCACGGGTTGGCAGGCAGGTGCTTGAGCTTGCCGCCAATGAGGTAGGCCATGGTGATCAGGCGGCGGTCGGTACCGTAACCACGGGCACGTGCGATGGCTGCGGCGAGCAGTCCGTTCATCGCCTCGACAAAGCCGTTGGACAAGCCGGTACGGAAGTGTTCGAGGATGCCCTCGAGATGATCGCGAAGGGTTTTGCCAAGCCGTTTGAACGGCGCCAGGCGCGAGCGGCGCGCCCAGCTGATCCAGGCCTTGAGTTCGGTGGCGGCGCGCTCGGCATCGTGGGACTTGGCGAACACGGCGCGCAAGGCTTCCTTCAGCCGCCACGCCCGGGCCGTCTTCAGCGTAGACCTTTGCAGGTAATGCATCAGCGTGATCTGCTTGAAGGTCCAGTTGCCGGCATCCTTCAGCAGCGCCCAGCGGCTGCCCTTGAGGTCGGGCTCGTGCCGGGTCTCGGCACGCCGCACTTGTTCCAGTGCGTCATGCGCCAGGGCCACGACGTGGAACGGATCAAAACACAGCCGGGCTGCGGGGCAGTGCTGGCGCGCGCCCGCCTGATAGGCCTTGGACATGTCCATGCTGACCGTCTCGATGGCGGCCGGATCGCCACCATGGACCTTGAGGTCGTTGGCGAAAGCGGCGAAGGTGTCCGCCTTGCGGCCGGACACGCCAAACAGCACCCGCCGCTCACTCGCATCGTGAAACAGCGTCACGTACCGCTGACCCCGCCGGGCGCTGCGCTCGTCCACGCCCAACTGCGTCACCTTCACGTGGGTCTCCTTGGCCCGCGCGGCGTCGACGTGGAAGTCGAGCACGCGGCCGACCCGATCACCCGAGATCCCCAACAACCGCGCCACCGCGGCCATCGGCATCTCCCGACACAACGCGACGATGAAGGCTTCCATCAGCACCGTGAAGCCAGAACCCGGGCGTGTCCAAGGCGCCTCCACCTGCCGCGTCTTGCCGCACTTCGAACAAACGACCCGCGGCATGTCCGCATGGATGAAGGCCTTGTATTGGAAGAAGTTCAAGTGCCGCCACGTGCGCGCCAGCCGGTCGTGCACCGGCTGACCCTCAGCCCCACACTCCGGGCATCGCATGCGCTTGGCGGTGCAGTCCACCCTGAACTCGATCCGGCCTTCGGCTGGTTTGAAATCCACCGACGCCACCGACCACGGCGGCGTCAGACCCAATGCTTGTGTGAAGAGGCTTTCCATCGCCCCAGCGTGCCCGATCGGCTACGCTGCGGCAAGATCAATTCCACACAGATCGAGAGAGAGCCGGTTCTGGCCGCCTTGGCCGTACAGGCTTGCGCGCGTGGTTGCTCCAGTTGCATGGGTATTGGGCATCAGAATTGAATCCACACTTGCTGCCGACGACGTATGATGACAACGGCGGTCGTCTGCCAAGCTCAGGTTGCCTGTGTTAAGCCGCGTCCCTACTTGTCGCTCATGGTGTTCAATGCATTGTCGAACCTTTTTGATGGCATGGAGTCTCTTTGAGTCAGGGAACGCGATTGGCGGTCGTCCCCATCAACGGAAACGGGACTGCGGGCACGTCATCATGAAACACACCGGCTTGAAGCGTGTAATTTCCGTGGCCATGGCCATGGTCATGGCCTTGCCATGCCTCGCCATGGGGCAATCGACGCACACCAGTACACAACCATCCGGGCCAGCGCCGGCCTCGTCGTCACCACTGAATCTGAAGTTGCCCGCCGCCCAGAACGTGCCCGGTGCCAGCGATGCGCCTGGCAAGTACTACGGCGATATCGGCGGCAAGGGCAGCGGAAGTTCCAGCACGACCGTGCACGGCAGCGTCACCACCATGATGGGCTATTCCAAAGGCTATGGCACCAGCACCGCCGCTGGCGTGAACCTCGACGTCGATCATCGAACCGACAACGGCAACCACATTCGCCTGGAAATCAACATGATGCAGGGCCACGGTTTCCCGGGCTACGGCTATGGCTATGGCTATGGCTATGACTATGGCCATCGTCGCTGGGGCCCGCCTGGGCCGCCACCGCCAGCAGCGTCTTCATCGAGCGGCGGCAGCTAAGCGCATTCGCGCGTCTTGCCCGCGCCATTCGGTGAGAAAACAAACGCAATCCATCGGCACCCGCGTTTCTTCGAAAAGCAGCTCCCGGTCGATTCCATCTAAAGATTCATGTTGCATCTTTGGTGTTCAAAAAAACGCCCTCCTTCGGCGAACGCTTGAAGACAAGAATTGGGCTAGACATCGTTGTCGAGCAACGGGGGCCGCACAGCCATCGCCTTGCGATCACTGATTTTCTCGTCGAGATTCCGGCGAAGAGCATCAACCCAAGATGAAGACCGGATCACGCAAGCGGCAACCGCAGCCGGATTTCCAGCCCACCGCCCTCGGCATTGCGCGCATCGACGCTGCCGCCGTGCGCCCGTACCACGCGCTGCACGATGGCCAGGCCGAGACCGTGACCGTCCGCCCGCTCCGCATTGCTGCCACGGAAGAACGGCCGGAACAGCATCGCCAATTCCTCCGCTGGCACGCCGGGGCCGTGATCGCGTAGCGTCAGCTCCGCGACCCGCTGATCCTTGCCCAGAGTTACCTCGACCAAGCCGCCCCGCGGACTGAACTTGATCGCGTTGGCAAGCAGGTTATCCAAGGCGCGTTCCAAAAGCAGGAGGTTACCGGAGACCACGACAGAGTCGATGTTGGTCAGGCAAAGTTCGACGCGGTGCGCATCCGCCTCGAGGCGGGACTGCTCCAGGCAACCCCGCACGACGTCAGCGAGTTCAACGGGTTCACGCTCCATGCCGGGGAGCCTCCCCTCCATGCGCGACAATGCCAGCATGTCGCCCAGCATCCGGTCGAGCCGGGCGATTTCCTGCTCGGCCTGCTCGAAGTATGGTGTCGCCTCGGCCGGCTTGTTACTGCGCCGGGCAAGGTCCAGGATCAACTGCAGTCGTGCCAGTGGCGATCGCAGCTCGTGAGAGAGGTCTTGCAGCACGCCGCGATCATGCGCGACCAACGCCTCGATCCGTTCGGCCATGTTGTCGAAGTCGCCGGCGAGCTGGGCCAGCTCGTCATGCGCCATGCCGCCTTGCTGGCCAACCCGTGCGGACAGCTCACCATCGGCCATGCGCCGGGTCGCGCTGCGCAGCGCCTCGACCGGTCGCGCCACGCTGCGCGCTACCCACCAACCGACCAGCCCAATGAACAGCAGCGACAAAAGCAACTGGATGGCAAGCAGGATCGTCTCGCGTACATGCGGACGCAGGCGCAGATGCGAATGGCTTATCGCCAGCAGTTGCCGCACTTGACCATCGTCTCCGGTGACCGGCTGTACGGCGATATAAAGCCCGGGCCGAGCCCGCATCACGACGCTGCGCCCGGACGCCAGCCATTCGGACAGTTGCGCCCGCAGCTTCGGGTACAGGCGAATCGGGTACAGCGGCTGGCCATGCTCGAACAGGGTCGCGTCAACGCCCTGCCGCCGTTGCTGCCCCACCCAGACAGCCAGTGCGTCCGGACCGCCACTTTCATACGCATGGTCGGCGTCCTGCGCCAGCGCCACCCAGTTGATTTCGACGGCGGTGGAGTACGCGATGAAGCGCCGCGCGAGCAGGCCGCCGAGCAACAGGACCAGCAAGTTGGCGACGCAGAACCAGACCAGCAGGCGCCAGTACAGCGACGTGTTGAATGGCTTCATGACGCGGCCACCACCAGCACATAGCCGGATCCGCGCACGGATTCGATCCGCGGCGCCTGCGCCGAGGCCGCCGCCAACTTGTGACGCAGACGACTGACGTGGACATCGATGCTGCGGTCGAACCGCTCCAACTCCCGGCCCAGTGCCAACCGGGTAAGCGTGGTCTTGTCGACCAGCTCGCCTACGCGCTGGGCCAGGCCCAGCAACAGCAGAAATTCCGCGCCGGTCAGCGCCAGATCCCGCTGGTCGACGTGCGCGCGTCGTTCACCCGGAAGCAGTTGCAGGTTCCCGACTTGCAGCGTGCCGCCCGTCAGCGGTGTGGTTCGGCGCAGCTGGGCACGGACCCGTGCCAGCAACTCGCGCGGAAGGCAAGGTTTGGACAGGTAATCGTCCGCACCCAATTCCAGCCCGATCACGCGGTCAACCGGCTCGCCGCGCGCGGACAGCATGATCACGGGCAGTCGATGCTGCATGCGCAGTTCGCGCAGGGTCTCCAGCCCATCGAGCCCGGGCATCATCACGTCGAGGATCAGCAGGTCTGGCCGCTCGGCTTGATTACACAAGCGCGCCAGCGCCCCTTCGCCAGCATGCGCAATGTCCACCACGAAGCCTTCGCGCTGCAGATAGTCGGCCAGCAGCTCGCACAATGAGCGGTCGTCGTCGACGATCAAGATGCGGGAAGGGTTCTGGATATCCACGAAGGCTATTCAATCGACGGCGTGGCGAAGGGGCCACGTTCTTTACGCATCTTTACGCTCAAGAAACGAACATACACTCTGTGGTGGCGTCAAATGGTGGCGTACATTCCCCACCACAGAGGCACCTATCATGCACAAATACACCTTCCTCGGTCTGACCCTGGCTTCGGCATTGGCGATCGGTTCTGTTGCGGTCGCGGCTCCTGCAGGCGCAGGTGGTTGGCGGGGCCACCATGGTTACCGTGGCCACGGCCAGATGATGATGCTCGGCAAGCTCAACCTCAGCGACGCCCAGCGTGCCAGTATCAAGCAAATCGTCAGCAGCAGTCGCGAACAGAACAAGTCCGCACGGCAGGCCCTGCAAAAGCAGCGCGCCGCGTTTGAGGCGATGACCCCGAACCAGGCCGGTTATCAGTCTGCCGCCAACCGCCTGGCTCAAGCGGAAGGCCACGCCACCCAGGAACGGGTGGAGCAAATGGCCAAGCTGCGCGGGCAGATCTATGCGGTACTGACCCCTGCGCAGCAGGCGCAGGCTGCCACGCTCAAGGCCCAGGCCCAGGCACGTCGCCAGCAATGGCAGCGGTTCAAGGCGCAAAACCCTCTGCCGTCCGGTCAGTAAGCCACCCTCCGCCGCACCCTCCTGGGCGGTGACAGGCGAACAGATAGCCCGGGGTTGCCCGGGCTATCTCTTGCGCGTGCGTATTCGAGTGCCAATGCCGTGGAATCGAGCGTATTTGTAGAAGCCAACTTCTGTCTGCTGATCGTCATGTCAGTCGTCCTGCCGCCGTTGATGTATCTGCTGCAATGGAAAAAATTTGAAGCGTCACCCTTTCTTGTTCTCGCATTCGGGTTGGTACTCACCGCCATTTCAGGTCTGGATGTTTATCTGCTGCAGGCTTTGGCCACGGCATCCAGGTTGACGCCTTCACTGGTGGACAATGCCATATTCGATTCAAAAATATCCTTGGGTCTGTACGTACTTCCATTTTTGTTCGGTGGCATCGGCATCAATATGACTTCCAACATGCTCGTCGGTCACTTGAGGAATGCCGGGGATCGGTACACAGTGCAGCATGCCACGCCGAGTCCTTCACTACGAAGGAAGCGGTGTCGCACAACGGGGCTACCAGGTATCCATGTGCAGGCACAAAAGGCCGTCGGCGCACGCAGCAGCGTAATACTTCCGTTCACGGGCCAGGAGGCTCTCCGCAAGAAGGTGGGCGCGTTGCTTGAATGCCTGACGACGGGTGCCCGCGCGCCGGGCATACCCCTGCACGAACTGCTCAGTTCAGGGTTCATGGCCACACATACCCACTTCGGGACGATCGACGACATGTTCGAAAGCAGCGACTTCGGCACAATGTCCCAAGGGGATTGCAACAACCTTTCCGGCGACGCATGGAATGCATTCGTGCATTCGACAACCCAGTTCAGCGACTGGGAAAACATGCTGCAATCCGCCTGCTGCCACTGGTTGGCGCACAAGCTCTACACTGATAATGACGACCGAACTCGACTGCGCACGCCATTCATCTCGGTACGCGCGTTGACGGCGATCCTCCAACCGCCCGCTCAGCAGTGGCATGATTGGTCCGAGGCGGTGCCGCATGGCCCACGTGGAATGACCAGCCGCCCCGCGACCGCGGCGAAAATTTCTGGAGTTGGTCATGAGTGACCGCAGTCCGCAAGCTACTGCCCAGCCCCGCAAGAAACGCGGCGCAATCATCATCGGGATCGTAATCGCGGCGGTGATCATCCTGATCTTGCTGCGGCTGTTCGGCGGCAAAAGCGGGAAGCATGCAACTCCACCGCAAGTGGTCAGCGTCGCGGCCGCAGCGCTGGGCAACATGCCGGAGATCCTGAATGAGCTGGGCACGGTGACACCGACGGATACCGTCACCGTACTGCCGCAGCTGAGCGGATATCTAACTGAAGTGGCCTACAAGGAGGGTCAGGACGTAAGCAAGGGACAGTTCCTTGCCCAGATCGACCCACGCCAGTATCAGATTGACAAACAGCAGGCCCAAGCCCAGCTGGCCAAGGATCAGGCAAGCCTGGATCAGGCGCGTACCGATCTGGCCCGCTACACCACCCTGCACGCGCAAAGGTCCATCGCCGAGCAGACCTATGTAGACCAGAAGTTCACGGTTCAGCAGGACGAGGCGTCAGTCAAGGCCGATCAGGCTGCGATCGCACAATATGACCTTGACCTTGCCTATTGCCATATCACTGCGCCGGTGGCCGGACGGGTCGGCCTGCGCCTGGTCGACCCAGGCAACTACGTCACCGCGTCCAGTTCGCCCGGCATCGTCACCATCACGACGATGAAACCCACCACGGTGGTGTTCAACGTGCCACAGAATTCACTGGGCCAGGTACTGCAGCGATTCCAGTCCGGCGCAAAACTGGCGGTGATTGCTTTCAACAGCGATAACACCGCGCAACTCGCCTCCGGCACGCTGTACGCGATAGGTAATCAGATGGCCACCAGCACGGGTACCGTGAGTCTGAGAGCCACGTTCGCCAACAACAGCGAGGCACTGTTTCCGAACGAGTTCGTCAACGTGCAACTGCTGGTCGATACGCTGCACGACGCGGTGCTGGTGCCGACGCCGGCGGTACAGAGCGGCGCGCCAGGCGACTACGTCTATCTGGTGTCTGCGGACGGCAAGACCGTGTCAGTGCACAAGGTTACCTTGGGGCCGAGCGACGGCAAGGACACGGTGATCCTCACAGGCTTGTCCGTCGGGCAGACCGTCGTCACCGACGGCATGGACCGGCTTAGCGATGGCGCGAAGATCCGCGTAGCCGGGGCCACGCGGCCCACCACGTTCGGCACCACGCCGAAGGGCGCGAAGCAGAAGCGCGCCGCCGCTTCCAACACTGACGCATCTTGAGCGGCGGACGCTCAGCGCCATGAATGTCTCGCGCCTGTTCATCCTCAGGCCGGTGGCTACCGCGCTGCTGATGATCGCCTTGGTGCTTTTGGGCCTGGTGGCCGTGCGCTACCTGCCAGTGTCGTCACTGCCGTCGGTGGATTACCCCACGATCCAGGTGCAGACCTTCTACCCCGGTGCCAGCCCTACCGTGATGGCCAGCACGGTGACCGCACCTCTCGAGGTGCAGTTGGGCGAAATCCCCGGTCTGCAGCAGATGACTTCGGACAGCTCGGCCGGAGCTTCGGTGATCACCCGGCAATTCGACCTGTCGCTGAACCTGGACGTGGCTGAGCAGAATGTGCAGGAGGCGATCAACGCGGCCAACAGTCTTTTGCCGTCCGGCCTGCCAGCGCCGCCGACCTACGCCAAGGTGAATCCTGCCGACCAGCCGA
>JBOHYR010000094.1:0-9168 GCA_050737995.1 Rhodanobacteraceae bacterium | reverse complement strand
CTGCCCGCTTGCCGCCCAAGGTCGCGATGAACACCAAACGGCCATCTTCGGCCAGCAGTCCCAGTTCGCGCGGGACATAGTCACCGGCGACCATGTCGAGGATCACGTCCACGCCGCGGCCGCCGGTGTGCGTGTTCACTTGTTCCACGAAGTCCTGCTCGCGATAGTTGATTGCGTGGGCGCCAAGCTTTTCGCAAGCGGCGCATTTTTCCGCATTGCCTGCCGTGGCGAACACGCGGTGTCCGAGGGCGTGCGCCAGTTGGATGGCGGTGACGCCGATGCCGCTCGAACCGCCTTGCACCAGCAGGGATTCCGGGGCGCCCGTGGCATCAGCGCCCAGACGTCCGCGGTCGAACACATTGCTCCACACCGTGAAGTAGTTTTCCGGCAGGGCCGCCGCTTCGAGCAGGCTGAGGCCCGTGGGAACCGGCAAACATTGCAGCAGGGGTGCGATGGCGTACTCGGCATAGCCACCACCGGTGAGCAACGCACAGACGCTGTCACCGTGCTTGAGGCCGAACGGATTGTCGCCATCGACATCGCCATCGAGCAGTTCGCCGGCGACTTCCAGCCCCGGCAGATCGGAAGCACCCTTCGGCGGTGCGTAATTGCCTTGGCGCTGAAATACATCTGGCCGATTGACGCCGGACGCCGCCACCTTGATCAACACTTCGTCTGGTCCCGGACGAGGGATGGCGCGCTCCGTCAGTTGCAGTACGTCTGCGGCGCCGGGTCGGGTGATTTCGATGGCTTGCATGGTGGCCATGTGTGCTCCCGGGATTGGAAGGGGATCGGCTGCGGATCGACAACAGCCAAAATTTCGCAGGCTCGCCGATCGCGAGGCCGAAAACAGGAGTCAGAGTCGAGTTTCCCAAAAAGGGGCGGAGGTAATCAAGCCGCTCGCGGCATCATGCAGCGAGTCGCTCGATTCGGGCCATCTTCGCGCCCAAAGCGCGGTGCGCTTCCTCAAGGTCGTAATCGGATTGCAGGCCAAGCCAGAAGCGTTCGCTGGTGCCGAGGGCGGCGGCCAGCCGGATGGCGGTGTCGGCGCTGATGCCGCGCTTGCCCAGCACGATTTCGTTGATGCGGCGCGGTGGCACCTTGGTAGCGCGCGCCAAGGCGTTCTGGCTGATGCCGAGCGGCGTCAGGAATTCTTCGAGTAACACTTCGCCGGGGTGGATGTTGGGCAAGATTTTCATGTTTCACTCCATCGGTCAGTGATAGTCGATGATCTCTACGTCAAATGCGTCGCCGTCCTTCCAATGAAAGCAGACGCGCCATTGATCGTCGATGCGGATGCTGTGCTGGCCCTTGCGGCTGCCCTTGAGCGCCTCCAGCCGGTTGGCGAGCGGGACGCGCAGGTCGTCGAGCGTGGCCGCGTTGTTGAGCATGCGCAGCTTGCGTCGCGCTACTGACGGGACGTCTCCGGGCAAGCGACGTGAAGCGGTGCCGGACCAGATCCGCTGGGCTTACTTGTCCGCGAAGTTCCGTATCATGCAAGCACTATAACGTATGCCGTTATATGACGCAATGCGTTACAAAAACAAAAACAAGAAAAACAAGGGTCGGAGTCGACTTTCGAGAAGGTCTGGGATGTCGGATGCCTGCTTCCTCGGCCGGCCGATCTTCTTCGGTCCGACGCTCCGGCCCAGCTGCGCTTCGATCGCTCGGCGCAAAAGGGGTCAGAGTGCACACAAAAAGTGGTCGGAGGTAATCAAGCGGGACCGGGATCATCAGGCGCGCGCCTTGGCCTTCCGTGCGATCTTGCCCGCGGATAAGGGGGCGGAGGCAATTAATTGCTATGGTTGAAACATTTATTGGTCGCTACGATTGGATTGCACCTGGCACAGGCGCGCGACACTATTCGCAAAATAGAGAGGTTCGGCATTGGAAATCGAAAAACGCGTGTTCATCGTGACTGGGGCTTCCTCGGGAATCGGCTTGGCAACGGCCAGAGCCCTATCGGATCATGGCGGCAAGGTTGCGCTGTTGGCACGAAGTACAGGTGTACTGCAAGAGCTGGCGGATCAGCTCCCTGGCAGCCTGCCGATCACTGCTGACATGACCCGGTTCGAAGATGTGCGGGAGGCGATCAAGACCGTTTACCGTCACTACGGACGCATCGATGGACTTGTGAACAACGCTGGACGCAGCTATGCGATCACAGTGGAGCAGATAGACGCGACGCTGTTCGACGAGATATTTCATCTCAATGTGCTTGGGCCGATCGTCGCCATGCAGTCCGTGATCCCTCTGATGCGGTCACAAGCGGAAGGGAGCATCGTGAACATCAACTCCGGTACGGCGTTCATGACCATCCCGGGCTACAGCGTGTACTCGTCGTCAAAACGTGCGTTGATGGGTTTCAGTTTGGCGGCACGCGCCGAGCTTGAACGAGATCACATCGTCGTCAGTGAGATCTACCCTGATCGTACGGCCACCAACTTCGGAAAGAACCGTTTGGCGAAGTCGGATGATGGCGGTCCGAATGCCGACTACACCGATGGCACCAAGCCTGAAGTGGTCGCAGACCTGGTCGTGAAGGCGGTCCAGGAAGGTCACTCCCAATACTTCGTAAGCGATCGAGTGGCAAGGCTCGCTGGGATAGCGGCTAAAGGGGGTGGAGGGAATTAAGCAAAGCAGGGATCAGAGTCGACTTTACCGAGAAAGTGCACTCTGACCCCGATTTTTCTCTGACCCCGGTTTTTGGCCAACCAATGGCACTGGCGGCCGCAACGCATGTCGCATTGAATGGCACACGCACGGCCAAGGTCGCGCCCAGGCTGATCTGATCAAAGGGAGCATGCGGTGAAACACAAATTGATACTGACGGCGCTTGCCGGTCTGCTGGTTCTGGCTTTACCTGCCTGGGCGTCCGACCACGCCAAGCCCAAGAGCAGCGACGCACAAACCGCTGCGACGCCAGTTCCGAAGGCACGCAAGGTCATGACCCATGGCAGCGTCCAGATCGGGGGCCAGACCATCCGCTACACCGCAACAGCAGGCACCATCCTGCTGCGCGACAAGGACAACAAGCCGATCGGCAGCATGTTCTATGTTGCCTACACCAGGGACGGCGTGCGCAAGCTGGCGCAGCGTCCGGTGACCTTCCTGTACAACGGTGGCCCCGGGGCTTCGTCGAACTGGCTCACCATGAGTGGGCTGGGGCCGTACAAGGTGAACCTGGTCAATGGTGCAGCCACCCCGCCGGCACCCTATTCGGTGGGACCCAGCCACGAAAGCATCCTCAACGATTCGGATCTCGTCTTCATCGACGCCATGGGCACTGGTTTCAGCCACCTCGTCGGCAAGGGCAAAGGCAAGACGTTCTGGGGCGTGGACGAGGACGTGAAATCCTTCGGACAATTCATCCAGCGCTACATCACCCAGAACGACCGTTGGAACTCACCGTTATTCCTGTACGGGGAAAGCTACGGCACCACGCGTTCGGCGGCGCTGTCGCTGTACCTGCAGGATCAAGGCATCGCGGTAAACGGCGTCATCCTGCAGTCCTCGGTGCTCAATTATTTCGATGGCTCGCCCGGTTCCGACGATGGCTACATCTTCAACCTGCCGACCTTCGCGGCGCTGGCCTGGTACCACGACAAGATTCCCGACAAGCCCGAAAGCTTGCCGGATTTCGTCGAACAGGCACGCCAGTTCGCCGACGGTCCCTATGCGCAGGCGCTGCGCGAAGGCGACAGCCTGTCGACGGACAAGCTGGACGCGATCGCGCAACAGATGCACGCGCTGACAGGCCTTCCGGTCGAATACCTCGAGCGCGCCAATCTGCGCGTCAGCGGGCGTGAATTTCGCAAGGAACTCATGCTGCCCGAGCGCGAACACATCGGTCGCTACGATGGCCGCTATGTCGCTGCCGACGCCAGTGCCATCTCATCGAATCCATCCTTCGACCCCTCCGACCAGCAGATTTCACCGGCCCTCAATCAGGGGTATCTGTGGTATGTGCACCATGTGCTGGAATGGAAGACGACGCGTGCATACGTCGGCCAGAGTTTCGCTGCGTACAAGGGTTGGGACTGGAAGCACGGCGTGCCGGGATCCTATGGCGAGCACAAGGAGCAGTTGCCGGATGTGGCAGAAGATCTCGCCGCTGCCATGCGCAAGAATCCGTACCTGCAGGTACTTTCCGAGAACGGTTATTTCGATCTGGCCACGCCGTTCCATGCGACCGAATACGATTTGAATCATGTCACCTTGAGTCCGGAACTACGCAAGCACGTCCACTTCGCCTACTTCGATTCGGGACACCCGATCTATATCAACCCGGAGGCGTTGAAAGCCATGCATGTGGTGCTGGACAAGTTCTACACCGACACGCTCGCGGCAGACCACGGGGGGACTGCAGGCTGAGCCGGTAAAAGGTAAAAAGGTAAAAGGGGCAATAAAGGTAAAAGGGGACGGAGGCAATTAATTCGTAAGTCTTGGCGCCGCCCCATTTCGGACCGACACCTTTTCGCTCGTTGTTTCGGCTGCCTTTTTAGTCTGTAAACGGACAGCGGCCGCCACCGTTGATCGGAACCTCCAATGACCTTCGCAGACTTCGATCCGTTGCTGTCCCGGGCGCACGCCCACGCGAGCACCTTCCTGCATGGCTTGCCGCAACGCTTTGTCGGCGCGCGTGCTGGGCGCACGGAGATGATGGCCGCGCTCGACGCGCCGCTGTCCCGGCACGGCGAAGACCCCGCCGCGGTGCTCGACCTGCTCGCGCGCAATGCCGAGCGCGGCGCGTCCGGCTGCGCCGCGCCGCGCTACTTTGGATTCGTCATCGGGGGTTCGCTGCCCGTGGCGCTGGCTGCGGATTGGCTGGTATCGACCTGGGACCAGAACGCCTGCATCCACGTCATCTCGCCGATTGCTGCCGCGATGGAGGAGGTCGCTGCGCGCTGGTTGCTGGAACTGTTCGACCTGCCGCGCGAGAGTGGCGTCGGGTTCGTCACCGGCTGCCAGATGGCGCATTTCACGTGTCTCGCTGCCGCGCGCTATGGTGTGCTGCGCAAGGCGGGTTGGGACGTCGAGACCGAAGGCCTCAACGGTGCGCCGCGCGTCCACGTCGTCGCCTCGCAGGAAGCGCACGTCACCGTCGATGTCGCACTGCGCTACCTCGGACTCGGCACGCGCGCACTTGTGCATGTCGAATCCGACGCCCAGGGCCGCATGCGCGCCGACCGCCTGCGCGAGCTCCTGCCGACGCTGCAAGGCCCGGTCATCGTTTGCGCGCAGGCCGGCAACGTGAACACCGGCGCCTTCGATCCGCTGCGCGAGATTGCCGGAGCCGCGCGCGCGCATGGCGCCTGGTTGCACGTTGACGGGGCTTTCGGCCTGTGGGCGCGCGCCGGCACTAGCGAAGCATTGCGCGCGATCGCCGACGGTATCGAGCTCGCCGACTCTTGGGCTACCGACGCGCACAAGTGGCTCAACGTGCCCTACGACAGCGGCGTGGCCATCGTGCGCAATGCCGAGGACCACCGCGATGCGATGACATCCGCTGCCGCCTACCTGATCCAGTCCCGCGGCGCGGAGCGCGACGCCGTCGACTGGGTGCCCGAGTTCTCCCGGCGCGCCCGCGGTATCCCCGTCTACGCCACGCTGCGCGCCCTCGGCCGCGACGGCGTCGCTGACCTCGTCGAGCGCTGTTGCGCCCGCGCCCGCCAGTTTGCGGACCTGCTGTCCGTTGAACCCGGCGTCGCGATCCTCGCTGACGTCGTCCTCAACCAGGTGCTCGTGCGCTTCGGCGACGACGACAAGCTCACGCGCGCCGTCATCGCCGGCGTGCAGGCCGACGGCACCTGCTGGGCCAGCGGCACGACCTGGCATGGCCTCGCCGCCATGCGCATCTCGGTGTCCAACTGGGCGACGAGCGAGGACGACGTCGCCCTCAGTGCCGACGCGATGCTGCGCGTGTATCGCAGCCTGCGCGAAAAATAGGGGACGGAGGTAATTGATTGAATCCCTTTTTCGCCGCCATCTTCTGTTCAAGCCGGCAAACCTTCAATCAACGCCCAGCTCACCAGGGCGCCGTTGAAGCTGGTATAGAAACCAAAGACGTCGTAAACCGCGCTGCCCCAGTTACCCTGCATCGCGGCCGGTAACGAGGCGTTTTGCGCAGGGTCCGAGACATTTCTTACCGAGCCATAGGTGACGTTGTTTTGCTGGCAAGTCTGCGCGATCACGGCATCGTCCATTTCGATCACGGCGTAGTTTGCGTAGTCTCCTGATGTGTTGCCGGTGACAAACGTCGAAGCGGTCAGCAGCGAGGTGCCATCGGGCGTAAGGTTGTTCAGCGCCGGAAGCGTGGACGGTGTGCACAAGCCATCGGCATTGAGCGTGGCGAGCGAATAGCTTGTTCCGTGGAACGAATTGAACTGGTTCGCGAGCGTCTGCAGGTTCTTGCTGGTAGCGGGAATGCCGAACAGCAGCGCGAAAAAGCCGCTTTTTCCGACCATGTTCCAAGTCGGCGAGTAAGTGCTGGTGTAAGTCGGCCAACGCGAGGATGGCGCTGAGCTGCTGTACATCGTCGCGGCATTGACCACGTTGATGGTGCCGATTTTGTCGGTGAGCCGGGACCCACCGGCGGTACCGGTCGACAAGACAAGCGATGGCTTCACGTCCTCGATGATCAGCTTGATCAGGTCAGCAAGATACGTCTCGCCAGGGAAGTCCAGGTGGGTGTTGGACTTGAACAGCAGCACTTGCTTGCCGTTTACCGAAACCAGGAGGTAATACCCCCAGTACGTCCAACCCGAAACGGCGTTGGATGGCATGTCGTTGTCGTACTTCACCCACCCGCTCCATGCGCTTTTCGATGCATCGGAGTAGGGCATGGAATCACTGCTTTGCACGTACACGTGCTGGATGGCTGCCCATTCCGCCTCTGCCCAGCAGATCACAACTACGTCGGCCGCAGGCAGTTTGGCGGTTGGCGTAACGCCAGGGACGGGCGCCAGCGCACCGATCGCGGCCCAGTCGATTTTTGGCAGGGCGGGAAGCCCGGTGATGACCGGATAGAAAGTGTTGCTTTTCGATTCGTTGCCCGGCGAGTGATCGAGCCTTGCCGGCGAAATATCGGCAAGCGGTCTTTTTGAAAACGGGCCTGTCATGGCTGCTGTAACTCCTGCTGTAACTCGGAAAAAATGTCAGGGACAATTTCGGAGCCCTTGCTCACGCCGAGTGTCGGCCTGTCGCGACTCTGACCCCGGCTTTGGAAAAAGGTGTCCGGGAAAATTTCCGACCTTGGGCGAGGTAGTGGGCTGACAGTTGAATGCCACCCGCGCGGGCTGTTGCGGCAAACGGAAACGGAGGCATCGAGTATGACTGATTACTTCAGCCCACTTTGTCCAGAGACACTTTCGGGCGCGGAACGTCTCCGGCCCCTCGATCGGTTGCGGGGAGGAACGTACGCTCGGGTTCGAGCACGTGGCGCGACCAGCGCGCACAACGGCGCTTCGCCCTCATCGCGCGTCGCGTTGCCGTCATGAAGAAAGCACTCGTTTTCGGAGCCACCGAGCCGTGTCATCGAGTCGCCGCCGAAGCGATGCCAGGCTCGGCATTGTCGCGTGCCTGCTGCTGTTGCTGGTGCTGCGGCGGGCGTGGCACGCACCCCCTCCGGCGCCGCCCGCGCCGGCCTGACCGCCCGGCCGAGGTGCTTCACACGCCTGTCGCACCTGCTGACTGTAAAGTATCGTTAATGTCGTTGTCGCAGGATGGACGCCAGCGTAGGATCAAGCGTGCAAGACCGGTCACGACCGTTCGCGCACCGGCCTCCCGGCTCAACTTCGAGGAGGTCACCATGAAGCCGCTCCGTGCATTGCTCGCTACCGCAGTCGTCGCGGCGATGGCCGCGGCCCCCACACTTTCATTCGCACAGCTTTGGAGCCAGAGGCCCCAGGTTCTGCCGATCGTGGTGGAAGTAAACAATCAGGGGAGGGTCACCGACATCAATCCTGCCATTCAGCTCCGTCCGTGGCTGCGGAAAATGCTGATCAAGCAAATTGATGCCTGGATCGTCAAGCCGCTGACGGTGAAAGGACACCCGGTCGACAGCCGGTTCATCCTCGAGGTCGCCATGCGTACGCAGCCAGCCAGCGACGGCAAGTACGATGCCAGCTTCGTGTATGTGAAGAGCCTGCCGTTGGCATACAACGGCCCCCAGCACTGGAACGTGATCAACGGCGGGCTGCAGTTCGCGCTGGTTCCCAACGTGCTTCAACAATCCGGCGGGTACAGCCGGTATAGCTTCGAAGGCACGCCGTATGGACCGTCGGCGGGATACTCTGGATATTCGTCGAGCGCCGCACGGGCGATGGCTGGCGCGGCAGCCGCCCGCGGGAATTCAGGAGCATCTGCGGGGGGCGGCTCGCACACCGGAACGCGCTGAAGCGTGGCGGCTCGCAAAAAGGGGACGGAGGTAATTAAGCGGCGTTCCGTCTGTTGCCCGCTCAGCGAGGCCGTCCTCACGGCCCGATCCGAAGGAGGCGCCCGAAGGGAAAAGGTGTCAGGGACACTCCCCACAAACTTGCCAGCCGTCCTTCCGCAAAACAGGGTTCAGATTGGATTTTTCGAGATTTTCGTTTGTTGATGCGGTTTCTGTGGCCGTTTGATTTTCGCCAGCGCAGCGCAGCGGGATAGCTACGCTTTGATAGCGGTGCGGAAGGGACAGTACGGTCGGATTCGCTCAATTCCGTGCCGACGAAACGGGGACGGAGGGAATCAAGGGCGGCTACCATGGCGTCATGTCCAAGCTGCTTCTGAACCTGCGTAACGCACCCGATGACGAGGCCGACGAGGTGCGGGCGATGCTGGACGTGCGGGGGATCGCATTCTACGAAACCACGCCAAGTCCCTGGGGTATCTCGGCCGGAGGAATCTGGGTGACCGAAGACACGGACTTCGCGAACGCCAAGCGCGCGTTCGACGATTACGAGCGGCAGCGCAGCGTCCGCGTCCGGGCCGAATACGCCGCTGCCAAGCGCGCAGGCACCGTGGAGACGTTCTTTACCGTGCTTCGTGCGGACCCGGTGCGCGTCGTGATGACCTTGCTGGGCATACTCCTCGCATTGGGCTTGGTGGCGCTTCCGGTCATCCTGCTGCGCTAAGAATGGTGTCAGGGACAATTTCCAGAATCAGAAAACGCGGTCAGGTTCACTT